>PABN01000049.1 GCA_002699555.1 Dehalococcoidia bacterium | reverse complement strand
AGACTTCTCCAGGGCTTTCCTTTGTGTGCATGTCATAGATGAAACCGTAAGGAGACTCATCGTTTATGTCTGCCTGCCCCCAAGTGGCTACGTCGTTAATCTTCATAACGACGCCTCCTGAAGATTGATCTTCCCAAGAGAGCGCATAATAAGGAGACCATGCTTTATTAGGGCCGATTGATTCAACTGCCAGAAAAATTACTAATAAAGCAACAGCGACTAGTTGTAAGAAAAATTTTTTCAAATTTCCATCATGAAGAAGTGCTAGAAGAATTACACCTGCTATTAACCCCCAAAATATTGGAGACAAGCCAGCAAATGAAAGAACTGAGAAAAAAGCAACCCCAGCGATGGAACCAACCAGATCCCAGCGATATGCATCAAGTGGCTTGAGCTTTGAGAAACTCCTCGCGACGCCATCAGCTAAACAGGCAACACATGCTGCTACTACGCAGAAAACAACCGTCAAAATGAGCCACCTAGGAGGGCCGACTGGACGCTGATCAGCAAAGAAAATTAGGTCACTGCCACCAACTTCGATATTAACGTCGAATAATTTGACGAAAATGATGAACCCTGAAAGAAAAAAAGGAGCGAGGGGAAATAAAGACTTCTCTGAACGACTTGCCCACAAGAACCCTAAACCAATTCCCAGAAAACTACCGATGAGAACAAAATTCGAAAAATAAGCTAGGTACACAATGTTTGCCCCGAGCCAACGGATCAAAGCCAGTTCTACGAAAAGCAGGAGGAAAGCTGAAACAGTGAGCCTAAAACGGACTCCTTTTATTAACGTTGTTTGTTCCATGCAATTAGTTTCTTTCAATGTATTACTCTGCACTGTAATGTTTTACTCTGCAATGTAATGTTTGGGATCATGTCTATCGATTTAAAGAGGCAATATTGTGTAAGCAGGCATTGTTCATGAAGGATTTTAGATGTTGTTTTGTCGTTTAAGTTTTTTGGCCTTACTTATTCTTGGCGTTTCCGCTTGCGGCGGAACTGACGAAGTTCAGCAAGAAAGTTTGGTCACAACAACTTTCGCAGATCTTTTTCCTGAAAATCAGTCGACGACAACCCTTCCATCTCTCGACATTCCAGGATGGGAACCACGCGAATTGCCTGAATTGGAAGAAAAAAAAGCTGAGTGCTTATCTCAGGTGGCAATAGAACCCGTTGAGGCCCAAGAAGAAGGTCCGCAAACAGTTACTGTAAAATCTGGCGACACACTCGGTGTAATTGCAAAAAGATTTGAAGTTACAGTTGATGATTTTATGCGAGCTAATTCAATGAGCGATGCTAATAAGTTGAAGGTAGGTCAAACTCTCATTGTTCCTCGTAAACGATCAGAAGAGAGAGAATTCCCCGATGGTCCGACGGTATTGATGCAAGATATCGCATGCAATATTAATACAGGCTTAGCCGCTTACGGCCCTGATCTCCAACCACTAGGTGGTTCGGGAAAAATTGAAGTTTACGTGAGTTGGCCAAGGATAGAGGGGCCAAGAGAAGCTCCTAAAGTGAATGGTCGTGTTAGAGGATTAGTGCAGGCAGAGATAAAAAATTTTCTTGAAGAAATTATTAACAATATAGAGAAATCAGGTTATGCCTGTAGAGCATTCATCGATCGGTGCATGTGGCTTCAAGAGAATTACGAAGTCATGTTGGCCACAGACGAGTATTTCAGTGTGCGTAACAATCGCAGGATTCTTTTCCCAAATCTCGTAAGCGACCAATCAGAGATAAAAACTGAAACATTTGATTTGTCAACAGGAGAAGTAATAGGTATAGAAGATCTGTTTAATCTCAATTCTGACTGGTTGACTGCATTATCTGAGATTGCAATAGCCAAACTAAAAAACGAACAATGGACAGATGAAAGAATGTTCACAGGAGCAGGTCCGCAAATTTCTAATTTCAGTAGATTTAATCTTACTAAAGGAGGCCTGCTTCTCTCCTTTGCGCCATTTACAGTTGGAGGCGCTGGAACAAACGATATGACTATAACTATCCCTTACAGCCAACTAGATGCCTATTTGGATATCACCGGGCCCGTAGCGATGTTGTCACGAAATTCGTCTTAGTATTTCTCATGGATTTAGTTGAAGTAATGAGAACAACATTTGCTTGTCGTGAATTTCTAGATGAAGAAATAGAAGACGAAGTGATCCATCGAATCCTTGACAATGCACGCTTCGCACCATCAGGGGGCAACAGGCAAGGTATCCATGTAATAGTTGTTAAAGATTTTGAGAAAAAAAGAAAATTAGGCCAACTATGTGGATCCACCCTTCTGCTTTATGCAGCTCAGCAAAAAGCAGGAGAAGTCCCATTTAACACTGTTGAACAATCAACTGTTTCAGAACAAGAAATTGATACAAACTCCGGCCATGACTTTGAAATGTTCAACAGGATGGAAGAAGTTCCTCTGCTTTTAGTTGTGAGTGTCGACCTTTCTGTAGTTGCATCAATGGATAAGAATTTAGACAGGATCGGAATAGTTACCGGAGCTTCTGTTTACCCATTCGTGTGGAACATACTTATGGCCGCACGAAATGAAGGGTTAGGGGGAGTTATAACGACTGCAATAGTTCCAGAAGAGGAATCAGTTCGTGAGTTATTAGGCCTACCTGAGAATCATGCAATAGCAGCAATGATCCCTATTGGTAAACCAGTAAAGCAACTCTCACAACTGACCAGACGCGGAGTCGAAGAATTTACAACTGTTGACTCGTACGAAGGCAAGACTTTTAAAAAATGATTCAAAGCATCACAAGGCGACATGAATCGCCTTGTGATGCTTTTGAACTGCGGTTAGCTACCAGGTGGCCTATAAGCGAGATCTTTTGCTTTACCTGAAGCATCATCTATTTCTTCTGCGGTAATAAGAGGGGTAAGACTGGCAGTTACTGCCCCTGTCGAAGAAACTGTCAAACTGACAGCTGCGGCAGATGCACTATCAGGCATCTCGCATATTCCGACTATGTCATCTTCACCGTAAGAGAAGTACATGCATTCGAGGTTCCCACCTAAAGATTCAATTAACGATCTTGCTTGATCAATCCTAGATGAACCACCTTCACCTAAAAGCCCTTTTGAACCTTCAGCTGTGTAGTTGCCTTTAACCAAAAAATGAGGCATTTCAACTCCTTTAACTAGTAGGTATCAGCAAATATATACAAGAGTTACTTAAGAGTTACCACTAGGTCCAATTCGCATCTATTCTTCATAGATGGATTTAGGGATAACAATTCACCTGACTGATAGATGTATAGATATCAGAGAACTTGCAGTTGAAGCCGAATCCAGAGGTTTTAGCTCAGTTTTTATACCCGAACACACTCATATTCCATCAAGCCAAAAAACACCCATTCCAGCTGTTAGCGGGATTGCACCTGAGGATTACCCACGGTTACCTGATCCGCTCGTTTCGCTCGCAGCGGCAGCAGCAGTTACAACAAAAATCAGATTAGGAACAGGAGTACTTCTCGTAGCCCAACACAACCCGATAAATCTAGCGAAAAGCACTTCCACGCTTGATGTGATTTCAAATGGACGTTTTGAGATGGGTGTCGGATATGGATGGAACCGTGAAGAGATGTTTCATCATGGAGTTGACTTCTCAACTCGCAGAGAAAGAGTTCGAGAGACGATGCTTGCAATAAAACGACTCTGGACAGACGAAGAAGCTGAATTCCATGGCGAGTTCATAGATTTCGATCCGAGTTGGAGTTGGCCTAAACCATTTAAGGAAAAAGGACCGCGAGTCATGTTGGGTGGCGCCCCAGGTCCTACAATTTTCCAACACATAGCAGAATTCGGAAATGGATGGATGCCTATAGGGGGCTCCGGCGTAAAGGCGTCATTGTCAGAATTGCAAAAAGTGTGTGAATCCAAAAATAGGGACTTCTCAGAAATTTCCATTGTGCCTTTCGGAACGGTCCCAGATCAGGGGAAACTCGACTACTTCGAAGAATTAGGAGTAGACGAAGTCATTTTAAGGGTGCCAGCAGGGCCAAGAGAGAATGTATTAGAAACCCTTGATAGTTATGTGAGTTTTTTAAGGTAATGCAGTATGAGACATGGGGGAGGCTAAATGGCAACTGATTTAGTGATTAGGAGTGGTTCAGTAATAGATGGGACTGGCTCACCAGCGTTTACAGCCGACATAGCTGTAGAGGACGACAGAATAGTCGAAATTGGCAAGGTGGACAGTAGGGGTAAAAAAGAAATCGATGCTGACGGTCAGATCGTCACACCCGGATTTGTAGATATACACACACATTTAGATGCCCAACTGGCATGGGATCCGATTGCAAGTTCATCATGCTGGCACGGAGTCACTTCAGTAGTTCTAGGAAATTGCGGAGTCACTTTCGCTCCTGTCTCAAAAGATGGAGCAACAGTACTCGCAGAAATGATGGAATCAGTTGAAGACATCCCAGCTGAAAGTATTCTCAATGGACTTTCATGGAACTGGTCTTCGTATGGGGAATATTTAGATGAAGTAGCAAGTCTGCCAAAAGGAGTGAACGTAGGAGGCATGGTGGGGCATTGCGCAGTTCGTTTAGCAGCCATGGGCGAAAGGTCACTTGATGAAACACCAGCGACACTTGAAGACATCGAGGTTATGGTCCCGATGGTGAAAGAAGCAATGGATGCAGGGGCACTTGGTTTTTCAACATCGAGAACCTTCCTACACAAGGTTCCTGACGGACGTTTCGTGCCGGGAACACATGCGACTGCAGAGGAACTTCTAGCATTCGCTGAAGTGATGGCTCAATACAAAGGAACAGTTTTCGAAGCAGCAGCAAAATTGGGAAGAGATGACTCAAGAGAAGAAATAAAGATGTATGGCGATATCAGCAGATTAGCTGGATGTCCTGTCACCTTCGGATTAACTCAAGTTGATATAGATCCCCAATTACACTTAAGAATTTTGGATTATGTAGAAGAAGAGAATGCGGTCGGAGCTGATCTACACCCGCAAACAACATCAAAACACATAGGAGTACTGCTTGGTTTGAGCGCTAGAACTCCGTTTGACAGGGCTGACGGTTGGGCAGAAATGACGGATCTTCCACTTGAAGAAAAGATAGTTCGACTAACGAACTCAGACACCCGAGATGCATTGATAAAAGCAGCTGAAGAAAGATTAGAGAGCCTGCCTTTGGATTGGGGAAAGTTTTACGCTCTTCCAGATAATCCGGTAAGACACGACCTGCTTCCAGAAGACAGTATTGCAGCTAAAGCTGAAAAGCGAGGAGTGTCCATACCTGAACAGTGGATAGACGAAGCATTAGAGCTAGAAGGCAAACGCCTTTTCATATTCCCTGTTTTAAACCAACAGATGGATGCTGCTGCTGAGATGCTGACACGACCCTATGTAACTCTCGGCTTAGCTGATGCAGGAGCTCATTCCAAACAAATAATGGATGCAAGTCAACCAACCTTCTTCTTAACACACTGGGTGCGAGAAAAAGAAATGTTCACACTAGAAGAAGGAATCCGTCGAATGACATCAGACACGGCTGATCTATTTGGTATCCAGAACAGAGGACGTTTAAAAGAAGGATCTTTCGCTGACATAAACATCATAGATTTTGAAGGAATGTCGCTTCAATATCCAGAAATTGTTAATGACTTCCCAGGAGGTGCAGGAAGATTCATTCAGCGATCAACCGGATATTCAAAAACTATCGTAAACGGTGAAGTCTTCATGCAAAACGGTGAACACTCCGGTGCCTTAAAAGGAAAAATGCTGAGAAATTAAACAGCCTGTTGCTTAAATGCATTGATCCCTCTAGTTTCAAGACATGACAGAAGACAACTATGAAGACCTTACCGAGTGTGCTTTAAGTGACGAACTTGAAACACAACTAGTTAACACAAACCGAGAATGTGTTTTTATGTGGACCAACAAACAGGGAGAAGCCTTCGGGGTGGTAATGGCTTACTTGCCAAAAGATGGAAAAATATGGATGACGGCAGCAGAAAGAAGAGCCCGCGTTTCAGCTATCAGAAGATTTCCGAGAGCCTCAGTTTGTATTAACAGCACAGGAACCTCAATGGGTGGAGGAAAGACAGTTACCTACAAAGGAAACTGTGTAGTTCATGATGATCGTGAGACAAAAGATTGGTTTTATCCTGAATTTGCAGCCTTTCTGAGGCCAGATGAAGATCAAGCACGCATATTCAGAGATTTTCTCGACTCGCCCGCAAGAGTGGTAATTGAGTTCACTCCTGATTACAAACTCAGTTATGACGGTGATTTGATGTGGGCAAGGTCACCTGAATTAATCAGAAGTAAAGATGAAAGAGCCTCACGTACTTCTGAACCAAAAAACAGTTAGTAATGCCAGCGGAGGGCAAAGAAACTCCGGGTGTTCTATTTGTATGCGTCCATAATGCGGGACGTTCTCAAATGGCTGCGGGTTTATTGAGGCATTTGGCTGAAAACAGAGCCAAAGTTTTTTCAGCAGGTTCAAAACCTGCTAATGAATTAAACCCTTTAGCGATAGAAGCAATGGCTGAGATAGGAATAGATATTTCTCAAAATTTCCCAATGTTGTTCGACGAAAGTTTGATGGAAGAAGTCGACATAGTCGTAACAATGGGGTGTGGAGATACTTGTCCAATTCTGCCAGGAAAGAATTACTTAGATTGGCAATTAGATGATCCGGCTGACCAGAAGATAGAAAAGGTAAGAACAATTAGAGACCAGATTGAAAATAAGGTCCGCTTATTAATAGAAGAAATATTATGAAACAAAATTATTTACATGAAATACTTGAACTCGCAGACAATCAAAAAGATGAGTTAGCAGCAGCTTTTGAAAAAATTTTATCTCTAAATGGTTGGGTCAATGTAGAACCTGTAGTCGAAGATGACTCAAGAGGGGAAACACCAGGCTTATTCAGTTGGTTTTCAGCGAGAGGCCCACAAGTGCCAGTAGGAACTTTAGTTTTTGAGGGGGAAGACAAGTTAGTTTCTTTAGGGGTATCTCATGGAACGGGGAGAAACGCTAGTGAGATTCTCGAATATGAAGGAATCCATGCGCCGGTTTCTTGGCAATTGAAACAAGATCACCCCAAACGTGGTTTTGTTTGGGAGGTCAGAAAAGAAGAGCTTGAAACAAGATCAGCAGCAGATTTTTTAATGGAAGCTACCTATAAGTTGTGTCCAGCGGCGCAAGAAAGACTATGGATTGCTGCGGTTAATCGTTTGGATCAACCTCGCTGACTGCCTGAAGAATAAGTTCTATTACTTTTTCTGAATCTACCTCATAGTAAACATTGCAGTTTTTTTCCGTCTCAACCCATTCTCTCTCATCGACGAGTGTTTGACCTCTTGTATGAGAGCCTTCAAGCTCAACGACTACTGATCTAAGTTTGCTAGTGAAAAGATCAGGATGAGTAACAGCTAAAACAGCACAAGGGTCATGCATAGCTCCCAGATTCGCTCCCTTTTCAGTCCCATGTGTTCTGCCATTGAAATTGAGAAGATCACCTGCTGTTTTGCCGACTGGAGTATTCAACGCGTAACAGTAATCAGCATGCACTGTGCCCATCAAAACCTGGTGGGTTAGATTTAGACCTAACATATTCAACGGTGCACCTGATCTGAAAACTAAATCAGCAGCTTCAGGATCCGCAAAAATATTAAACTCGGCAGCTGAAGTCACATTCCCGATTCCCGCACCGCCACCCATCAAAGTGATTGAGGTAACCCTATTAACCAAAGAAGGGTCAGCTTTTATAGCAAGTGCAATATTTGTCAGTGGCCCGATTGGTATTAAATGTATTCCTTCCTCTTCACGAGTTTTATCTAAAATGAAAGTAACAGCATCGTCAGAATCAGCAGTACCATCAGGCTCAGGAAGATCGGTATTACCAAGCCCCGTTTGACCGTGCACGTGAGAAGCATGGAAAGGTTCACTTGCGATAGGTCTAGCAGCACCAATGTGAATAGGCGCCTCTATATTCAGAAGTTCTTTCATTTTCAGTGCATTAGAAGTCGTGTGTTCAACAGATACATTTCCAGATACTGAAGTAATCCCTACAATTTCAGTCCACCTGCAGGCAGTAATAATTGCTATCGCATCGTCAACGCCAGGATCACAATCAAGAATGATTTTCGGTTTAGAGTCAGTGGTCATGCAACTAATATTATGGTTTATCGCAAGAAAGAGCCGACTTCAGAACGCGAAGGCATTGAGGTTTGTGCTCCATGTTTAGTTGTCGATAACGCACCGACAACGACAGACTGTTCGACACTTTCAAGAAAACTCATCCCTCTCGATAATGATTCTGCGAGTGAACCACAGAAAGCATCACCAGCGCCAGTGGTATCAACACTGTCAACTACTGGTGAAGAAATCAATTCTGTATCACTGTCAGAAACCAGTAATGCCCCTTTGCTTCCCAAAGTCACTATCACTGTTTCAATGTCGAGACTTTTAGCTGCATTTTCTATTTCATTAAGGTTATTAAAACTTTTTATATTAGATAGGTGAGCTAGTTCTATTTGGTTGGGGACGAGTACATCTACTTTTTCAAGCAGTTCTTTTGGAATATCCACTACAGGCGCAGGGTTCAAAATAGTAATCCCATTTGCTATTTCAGCAGCAGTTTCTAAACAAGACGTTGGTATTTCCAGTTGCATTAAAATGACTTTTGCGGATTTCACTATTTTTTTAGCAGCGATAATATCTTCCTGAGCTAAAGCACCGTTCGCACCTGAATAAACAATTATTGAATTATTGCCTTCGACGTCAACCCCAATCATCGCGGTGCCAGTAGGAGTTTCTGGAAGTGAAGTCAGAAACTCGCAGTCAACATTTGCACCTTCTAGAGTTGACCTCAACATTTCGCCTTCTTGATCGGACCCTACGCACCCAACAAAAGAGACCTCACCTCCTAGTTTCGATGCAGCTACAGCTTGATTAGCGCCCTTCCCGCCAGGGATTTTATTAAAACTGCTTCCTAGGACAGTTTCACCTGGAATAGGTAAGTGATTTACAGAAGCTACCAAATCGATATTTGCAGAACCTATTACTACAATTTTTTTTGATTCGCTCACGAGTAATTCTTCTTTCCCATACCTCTAGCATCGCACTTAAATACTGGTTTAGCTATAGGGGGAAGTATTGAACAGATTAATTGTGTTTAATTAAATTGATTCACTCATTGACGCTTCTTGTGCAGATCTGCCATGAGCATCTTCTAGGATCTTCTCTGCAATTTCAGGATTCTTGTGAAGCATTGTCGCAAATTCACGTCTATTTAATGCTTCAAGGAGCAGGTCAGTCTCAGCAATAACAGTAGCTGATCTAGGACCTTTACCTAAAAGACTCATTTCTCCGAAAAAATCTCCAGGTCCCAAAGTGGCAAATTTGTTTCCTTGCCGGCTGACCGAAGCTGTTCCACTGAGGATGATCATAAATTCTCTTCCAACGTCTCCCTCACGTACAACAGTTTTACCAGAATTGATACTTACGGCGGTCATGAGTCTTTTAAGGGACTTTATTTCGGGTTTCGAAAGTCCTGAAAATAGCGGTACTTGGTTTATTTCATCAGGTAAAGATTTCGTTTTCATAACACCATTTCTTCAGTAGGGGTATACATAATTCTGTTCGTTAATAGATTATGAAACTCAGAAGGTGACGTTTTTCACCTGTGTCATATGACTCAGATAAAGAGTTACTTAATTGCTACAGGCGCGACAGGAGAACCGACGGCTCCTAGAAAAGGTTCGGGGGTGGCACTTAAGAAGAAGTCATAAATTCCGTCCTTCTCACAGGCATCAGCTAAAGACTCGAGGTTCCAGTTTTGACCTTGAGTTAGACCCATATCTACCAAATGAAGCATGTGAATTGCCATTGGAACGTCTTCTGAAGGGTAAACCTCGAATGCCAGCGTGTCATTTGCTACAGCAGCCACCTCATGTTCATGCAACCAGTCGACTGTAGAAAGAGAAAATCCCGCATTTGAACCATCCCCTGAAGGGCCCAAGCAATAGGCCATGCCGCCCTCAGATTCGTATATAGACATTCTTCCAGTTCTTACCAGCACGATGTCACCACTTTTTATTTCAACATTGCCCATTGCAGCAGCCTCGTCTAAATCTTTTGCTGTAATTGCATAAGGACAATCGAGAACGTCAACCTCTTTAGTTCTAGCAACGTCTAAGAGAACACCTCTTGAACAAACAGTTCTCAGATTTTCTATTCCGCAACGCGTCGCCCCTTCGTTGCTTGTGATCGTTTCTGAGGAGTAACCGTTATATACGAAACCATTATAAGAAGCGTGACAAAGACCATCCCAGTGAGTTGCAGCCTGTAAGCCCATTTGAATCACATCGTCGCTGGTATGGAAACTATCAGGTCCTGCTTCAGCATCTATAGGTTCATCAATTGAGATCATTTCGAGAATCGGATTGATACGTCCCGGTATAAAACCAACCTGGATGCCTTCTTGCTCAAGAGTGACTGACAGAGGAAAACTTTCTCCAGTTCTGATACATCGAGCAGCGTTCCTTACAACCTCTGGAGTAATGAAATTAAGTGTTCCAAGTTGATCATCATCACCCCACCGTCCCCAATTCCTAACCCGATTTGAAATTTGAAGAAAACTTTCAGGTAAAGCCATTCTTACCTCCTATGCAAGGTTAAACCGGAGAGTTGTTCAAGGTGTGCCATTAATAACCTTTCTTGACATCTACTAAACCATCAAGAGGTAGTCCTGAAAGCCATTTCTCAAGATTAGATGAGAACAGGTCATGTAGTTGATCCAAAAAATCAGGGCTAGCCCAAGAAATATGCGCACTAAGCTTTACTCTCGGATCACTGTAAAGCCAGTGGCCTTCAGGTAACGGTTCAGGGGTAACGACATCCAAAGAGGCTCTACTTATTTGGCCAGACTCAAGATTTTCAAATAAGGCATCCTGGTCCAAAATGTCACCTCTGGCGATATTTACAAGGTGAGCTCCTGGTTTCATAATTTTCATTAGTTTGCCATTAACAATGTGATGGGTTTCTTCTGTAAGTGGAAGACCGATAACAACATGATCTGCTTCGGAAACTGCTTCTTCGAAAGTAGAGACTGTTTCGATGCCTGCCTCAGACACTTCATTCTCGCTGTTGCGAACAGCGACGATTCGACAATCAAAAGGTTTCAAACGCTTCGCAATTTCCTGATTTATCGACCCGAACCCCAGTAAAGCTACTGTTGCGCCTGAGAGAGTTTCAAGTGGGGCGAGGAACCAGTTTTTAGGTTCTTTGGATATCCAACTTTCTGGAATTCTTTTTGTATGAGAAAGAATCATAGCGATAGCCCATTCAGCAATGGGTACAGACGAGGCACCTCTAGAGCAAGTAACCACGCAGTCATTTAACATCTCGAAAGGCAATCCATCAACTCCGTGAGCCATAATGTGAACCCACTTAACTCCCTTATCTAAGAATTTGGGCAGTTCGGCTGTGTCTCGGGTAGGAGTAACAAGAAAAATCTCCCCTCTGACTTCTTGGTTAAGTTGCACTTCAGGGGAAACATCTACAAAGTTAACTTGAGGAAAACTTTTCTTTATTTCTTCCACACGGATGTAGTCGACGGCTTCCCACAAAATTGAGATATCAGTATCACTCATTCTTAAACCAACTTTTCCGTTATTTACCTAGTTCTTTCCCGTAAGAGAGCCTCTTGAGCGACAGTTGCCACGTGCAGTCCATCTGAGGTAAAAATTTCCCCCGTTGAAAGACCACGACCCCCATTTAGACCATGAGATCGAAAATCATGAAACTGCCATTCATCTGCCCTGGCACTCCTATGAAACCAAATTGCATGATCCAGGCTCGCTCCAATAAATAAATCCGCATACCCACTCCAGCCATCACGCACTTCAGCCATTTTTGGATGAGAAGTACTAACAGCTTCCGTTGGAACGTCATCACTAGCGAAAGCCAGAGCACAAGCTTGAAGAATTGGATCATCAGGAATAGGCCCATGAACTTTAAGCCAAGTAGCGGCTCTTCCAGAAGGAGATGACCAATTAGAATTAGTAGGTCTACGTTCCAGAAGAGGAGCCCAATTCTCAGATTCATAATCATCTGGATTGCCTGCATCATCTGGCAGAGAAGACTCTTGGATGTCTACTTGTTCTTCATCTTTTTGGAATGAACAAGATAAATTTAGAATAGCTCCATCAGATTGGCGGGCAACGACTCTTCTCGTAGTGAAAGAGCGGCCGTTCCTAAGCCGATCAACTTCATATCTAATTGGTTCATCACTAGTGCCACCCCGAATGAAGTAGGCATGAAGAGAATGAACACTACGTTCTTCTTCAACAGTCGATGCGGCAGCACGTAAAGCTTGAGCCACCACTTGACCTCCATAAACCCTACCCCAGGGGTAATCGGGGCTTAATCCCACGTAGACATCGGGTCCATGTCCTTCTAGTTCCATGAGACTACAAAAGTCATCTATTTGTTCACCCATATCAACCCCCTTCGAGAGCCACTGCAGTATGTAGAGCAACACCGTAGATGAGAGCGGATTCATTTATGCGCATACGGTTAGAATGGCAAGGAGGTGCGGTTAAAGAATCTTCGATATCATCGGGACAAACCCCTAAAAAAGCCATTACACCGGGCACTTTTTGAAGCAGATATGAAAAATCTTCACCTCCCATGACAGGTGAAGGAAATTCGAAGAAACTGCCTTCGCCAATCGTTTTTTCACAAAGTAATGCAAAACGAGCAGCTTCGCTTGCATCATTTACGGTCACTGGATAACCCTCGGTGATTGTTACATCAGCAGAGCATTTATGTGCCTTGGCTATTTGATCACATACTCGAACAACTGATTCTTTTATTTGATTCCTCGTACTTTCAGAAACACACCTGATTGTTCCCTCAAAGAAAGCTTTTTCTGGAATTACATTTGTTGTAGTCCCAGCTTCGACATGTGCAATTGTTACCAGAGCAGGATCAAAGGCATTTATTTCCCGAGTGACAGATGTTTGAAGAGAATTTATCATTGAAGCCATTGGGGGTATTGGGTCGGCGCAAAGGTGAGGGGTCGAGGCATGGCCGCCTTTTCCAGTAACGGTGACTTTGATTTCATCAGTCGAAGCAAGCATCGGTCCAGGTCGACAAGCTACGAATCCTGTTGGAAGATTTGGAGTTATGTGAATAGCGAAGGCACGAGTCACTTCTTCTAATACACCTTCATCAATCATAATTTTCGCTCCACCTGCTCCTTCCTCTCCTGGCTGAAACATGAATCTAACTGTTCCAGAGAACTGGTCTCGCATTTTTGAGAGCACTTTTGCGGCTCCGACGAGCATTGCTGTATGTGCATCATGGCCACAGGCGTGTGAGCGACCTGGTTCCACTGAACAAAAAGTTTCTCCACTGTCTTCATTCATGGGAAGAGCGTCAGTGTCAGCACGTAAAAGAATGGTTGGTCCTTCGGAAGTTTTTGTTCCTTTCATATTTGCCACAACAGAAGTCAGACCTTTCCCAGTAGAAACTTCTAGAGGGAGGCCTTCTAAAGATTCAAGTATCCGAGTTTGAGTTCTAGGGTTATCCAGATGCAGCTCAGGATATGTGTGTATATCCCTCCGCACTGAAATCACTTCATCCAGAACAGTATTTGAAGCTTCTAATATCTCATTCATATAGACATAATGCTCCAAATCTTATGATTTCAGCGGACTGGGCGATTTGTAGGGCAGAATAAGTAGGTGTCTTTAAATGATAAAGAAATATATGAAGCCATTTCTGAGATACTGCCGAAATTAGGTTCTGAAACTCTCTCTACAGTTTTAGGAGCTGGAAGCGATGATTTAGAAGCAGGCAGAAATTATTTACAAAGCCTTGTAAAACAAGGCTGGATGCTGCCCACTTGGCCCCAAAAATATGGCGGTAGAAATTCAACTTCAGAAGAGGCCTCCCAGATCTCTCGAATTTTAGGTTTATTTGAAGGGGCGGATCTTTACCCATACGGAGTTGGTTTAAGTCTTGTGGGCCCCGTTTTGATGGAATTGGGAACAGAAGACCAAATGGATAGGTGGCTTCTGCCGATTGCAAATGGATCCGAAATTTGGTGCCAGATGTTCTCAGAACCGGACGCCGGTTCTGACTTAGCAAATGTAGGAATGAGTGCAGAAAAAGATGGAGAAGAATGGATTCTAAATGGTTCAAAAGTGTGGACTTCGAGAGGGGCTTATTCAAAATGGGGGATGTGTCTCGCACGTACCGATCCTGAAATAACGAAACACTCGGGACTTACTATGTTCGCTGTAGACATGGAGTCGCCAGGAATTGAAGTTCGAACCATTGAACAAATGAACGGCGATAGGCATTTCAGTGAAGTGTTCGTATCTAATGTCGCTGTTGAAGACAGAAATCGTATTGGGAATCTAGGAGATGGCTGGAAAATTGCGGTAAAGACCCTTGCATTAGAGAGAGCGAGTTTGGGCGGAAGATCATTTGGTGGAGGTGATCAGTCAAATGGCCTCCCATCATGGTTAGAGGATTGGAAAGTCAAGGGTTACTTAGATGATCCCATATCACGACAGAAAGCCATGAAAGCGTTCATGCTTCACCGCGTTAATCAACTAACTATTTCACGTGCTGCATCTTCAGGAAGCGGTTCTGGTCCAGCAGGCTCTGGCGCGAAATTGAGGAGTGTTTTGGCATTTAAATTTCGCGCTTACTTATCGAAAGAATTTTTCGGGGCAGAAGGAATGCTGATAAACGATCATGAACACATCGAATTTTTAACAGGACCATCAATGTCGATTCGTGGAGGCACTGATGAAGTTCAGAGAAATATTCTTGGTGAGCGCGTACTGGGCTTACCTACAGAGCACCGCGTAGACAAAGAGGGATCTTACAGAGACCTAATAAGAGGCAAATGATCAACGTTTATCTATAGGTTGAACGTCTCTCTCGGGTGATCCGATATAGATTTGACGAGGTCTCGCTATGCGGGAGTCCTGAGAGAGCATTTCATCCCAGTGGGCCAACCATCCGGGGGTTCTACCAATCGCAAAAAGTACTGTAAACATTTCAACAGGAAAACCCATTGCCTGATAAGTGAGACCGGAATAGAAATCAACATTGGGGTAAAGTTTCCTACTCACGAAATAGTCATCCGCAAGTGCCACCTCTTCGAGTTTTAAGGCCATATCTAATAACGGATTTTTACCCACGACATCGAAAACTTCATGTGCCGTATCTTTTACAATTCGTGCTCTGGGGTCATAATTTTTGTAGACCCTATGACCAAAGCCCATCAGACGTCTTTCGCCAGCTTTAACGGCACTTATGAAACTGTCTATTTGGTCGTATGACCCTATTTCCTCAAGCATTCGAATAACGCTTTCATTAGCACCACCATGGAGTGGTCCAGATAAAGCTGAGCAAGCTGCTGAAACAGTCAGGTAAGGATCTGCAAGTGAACTCCCTACTACACGACCAGCAGTAGTTGAACAGTTTTGGCTGTGATCTGCATGAAGAACGAACAGAAGATCTAGAGCACGTCTGAGAACAGGGTCAACTTCATATTCAGCATCTCCCGGTCTGAACATCATTGAGAGAAAATTATCTGTGTAATCGAGATCTGGATCCGGGAGAACATAAGGAGTTCCCACGCTACGTCTATAAGCGCTAGCTGCGAGAGTAGGCATTTTTGCGATCAGCCTTACTATCTGTTTCCTGCGAACTGAAGGATCTTCTACATCTTTACTCTCAGGGAAGAATGTAGATAGAGCGGCGACAGTTGATACTAAGACTCCCATTGCATGTGCATCATCCCTGAAACCCTCAAGGATACGTTTATGGAAGTTTTCGTGAATGCTTGATTCTTCTTGTATTTCGTCCTCCCATGACGAAAGTTGTTCTCTGGTGGGAAGTTCACCGTTAAGTAGAAGATACGCGACTTCAAGAAAGGAGCATTCTTTACCAAGTTGTTCGATTGGATACCCTCTGTATCTCAGAAAGCCTGCATTGCCATCTAACTCTGTTACAGCGCTATGCGCTCCTGAAGTGTTTCCAAAAGAAGCATCGTCAAACCATATACCGGGAAGCAACTTTGACCATTCACCAGAATCAACTCCATTTTTATGTATGGGGATTTCAATCGAATCTCCGGTCCTGTTATCTGTAATGCTTATGCTTTCCGACACTTTGAGTTTTCCCTTTCGTTAGTTTCCAATTTACCAGACGTAATCAGTTTTCCTAAGGGGTTTATAGAGGGATATTGTCATGTTTACGTTTTGGCAGTCGTTCTTTTTTTTCAGATAAGAGCTCTAAGGCTGAAGCAATTTCAGATCTTGTTTCTGCTGGTTCTATAATCCGGTCGACTGAACCTCTTTCCGCTGCAACGAATGGATTAAGCAGTTTTTCTTCGTAGGAGCTTTCAAGGGAGAGTTTTTCCTCATCATTAGCATCGCGGTGCAGTATTTCGATCGCACCCTTTGCTCCCATAACTGCTATCTCAGCTGAAGGCCATGCCAGCATGAGATCATTCCCCATGTATCGAGAATCCATAACTATGTATGCCCCTCCGTAGGATTTTCTTAGAGTCAAACAAACTCTAGGAACTGTTGCTCTTGCATATGCATAAGCCATTTGAGCCCCGTATCTGATCATGCCTCTCCATTCAAGATCCTTTCCAGGGTAAAAACCAGAAGTATCTACAAAAGTGACTAATGGTAGATTAAAAGAATCGCAGAATGATACGAATCGCGCTCCTTTTTGTGAGGCAGGTATATCTAAAGTCCCCGCCATAGATTGGGGCTGGTTTGCGACTATTCCGACTGGTCTTCCCGCTATAGAGGCAAATGCGGTAATAAGATTAGGTGCCCAATTTTTTCTAGATTCAAGTATGTGATTGTCGTCAACCACACAAGTGATCACATCTCGAATGTCGTAACTGTCTGAGATCGAATCCGGCAGAATTACTCCTGCTTCTGGGGTGGAGCGATCCTTTGGGTCGTCGGATATCCAGCCTCGGGGAATTTCATAAGTGTTATCTGGCAAGAAAGATAACAGTTCTTCTATTAGCTCTTTACCTTCGTCAAGATTGTTTACTGTAAAATGAGAAACTCCAGTAGTTCGGTCGTGTAAAGAAGCTCCTCCTAGGTCTTCGTTGCTGGTCGTTTCACCAGTAAACATTTCAGCCATTCGTGGACCACTTACAAAGGCGTAACTGTCATCAACCATTATTACAAAATCAGCAAGACCCAGAAGTAATGCAGGGCCAGACACAGTAGCTCCAGTAACGCAAAAAATAACAGGTACTTTTCCAGAGCATCTTACGAATTCTCTTGCTGCTACACCCCAGCCGTGTACAGCTGCCACACCCTCGAGAATGTCAGCTCCAGACGATTCAACAAAGCAAACGATAGGTATGCCTTGGTCGTTGGCTATTTTTGCGGCTGTTGCAAGGTTTTCACCATCGATTGGTTTAATTGATTTATTCTCATCAGATCCAATTTCTATTTGCATTACATTGTGACCGGCTAGAGAAACCACATTTGAAATTACAGAACTCGTCGTTTTAGCTCGAATTTTGACTGAATTTTTCGATTCGGTATCCATATTTATATATGTACCTCAATGCCTGGCTGGTCAGGACCAATCTCTTTTACCACTTCATGTATAACTTCATTTGTTGCCCTTGCGGGTAGGGAAGGAGTTATACGTTTGTTTCGGATGAGCGTTACTGGTCTTTTCATAAGTCCGTTTATTCTAATTAAAGCCCAGTTGTTGTCAGGATTTCCAGAAATTGCACTAGCGGGAAGAATAGCAGGAGCATGTCCTTGAAAGGCAAGAGAAGCTAATAGTCTTAGTCCGTCAATTTCAGCGGAAATTTTCATTTCCACTCCGACGGATGATAATTCTTCATCTAATGAGTCACGAAAAAATGTTCCTTGTGGAGTCATCATCATCTTGTATTCGGAAAGCTCTTGAACTGATATTGATTCGTTTTCAGCTAGAGGATGTCCTGCTGGAGCCACGATTATTTTTTCTTCTTCGAATAATATTTCTGATTCCAAGCTTGCGTTCATTACTGGTGTGTTAATTATTGCTAGATCGATATCTCCAGAAAGAATTCTCTGAGTTAACGAATTAGTGTCGGCATCGATAAGTCTAGGTTGGAGAGAAGGGAAGGCTTTAGAGAGTCTTTCAAGTAAAGGTGTAATTATCCAACGGGCGGTTGTGCCTATGCAACCTATTTGAACTTGACCTTCGACTTCTTCATTTATCGAAAGAAGGTCATCTGATATTGCTTTTATTTCTGCCTTAATCCTGCGAGCCCTGCCTATGACCGCTTGACCTTCCGGAGTGGGTTGCATCGTGCGTCGATCCAACAAGATTGTGCCCAGCTCCTTTTCTAGCTTTGCAACATGATTAGAAACGTTTGACTGCACTGTATGAAGTGAACGAGCAGCGGAAGAAAAACTTCCGTGATCAGCTACGGCTATTAAATGGTTTAAGTGTCTTAGGTCCATCACTTTTAAGGATGCCACTAGATTCATTGATATGCGATAAAGATTCTGCCGAAAGTAATTTTTTTATATATGTGAGTTGTTCAGACTATAAAAATGTCAGACTCTGAAAGAAACATTCTTAAATAAAAGTTACGAAAATATATGAACACAGCATTAACCATATATCTAGGAAATGAATCTGCTTTCGCTGCCGTTGATGTGAATGGCCAGATTGACCTTTTGGCTCTAGGTGAATCCGAAACTGAAATGTCAATTAACGAAACTATAGATACTGAACAGCTATTTTATGCAGGAGCTGAATTTCATGGTGAAGATTTGATCCAGCTTGAATTATCTCTTGCTAGTTTATTTTCCAAAATCATTGCACGTTGTCTCCGAGTCGTTGATATTTACCCAGACAAAGTTTTATTAGTTGTGCCTGGGGATCTAGAGAATCTGGATATTTATCATGCGTCCTCCAAACGAGCGCAAATAAGAAACATTGAGGTAATTGAAGAGAACCGATCACTAGCAGCTTTGGCATCTTATGGGCCAAAGGGGATTAGTCAAGATTACGCTCCCGTCATAGGAGGACTATTTTGGATCAGGCATGGCGACTCACCTACAGGCGCTTTACCTATAGTCACCCGTGAAGATCTTGGCGCTGCAGAAAAGGTTGTTGAAAAGCCACGTGTTGCTCCATCTGCTCCGTCTGTAATTTCTCTTGGTGACCGATCTGTATTCGATTTACGCGTAAGCCGCGATAAGAAAAAACGTTTTAATCTCTCTTGGGTTCTAGCAACGTTTGTTCTTTGCGCAGGGGTAGCGGGCGTTTATTACTTTGCTTCTCCTGACTCTAAGGAGCCTTCAACACTATTAGAAAGTGCAGTTGTTCCTGTTACGAGTGTTCCTGTTACGAGTGTTCCTGTTACGAGTGTTCCTGTTACGAGTGTTCCTGTTACGAGTGTTCCTGTT
>PABN01000048.1 GCA_002699555.1 Dehalococcoidia bacterium | reverse complement strand
CGATTTCTGTTCTTGCTTTTTTACTCACCACAAAGTACAAACAAAATAAAAGCATCCCAAAAAAGGCCAAAACATCACCTGAAATACTTGTGACCCCCTCTTCCCTACCGGTTTGGATGGTCAATGCTGTACCTACAAGACTTAAAAACGACCAGTAGTAAATCGAACGAGAAGGTCTTTCGTTGAAAAATCTAGTAGCTATAAATAAAAAAATTATCGGTTGAAGAGAACCAATAACCATTGCGTTCAAAACACTGGTCTCACGCACAGAAGAGAAAAATAGAATTAACTGGACACCGAAAACAAGCCCTCCCATAAGAGAGAACCTCACTTCTTTGAAAGAAAGTTTCCTCTTTGTAAAAAAGTAAAGATTAAAGTAAAAAAAACTTGCTACTAAAAGTCTCCAGAAAATAAGTCTGAAAATTTCCATTTCTGAAAGTTTTATTACGCTAGGCGCAAGAGCCATCAGAGTTATAGCGACAACTGAACTCACCCGCCCTAGAAGGACTTTATTTGAGGTTAAATTAATTTTCATGAATAAAGATGAATTCGATTTAGTTTAGTTTTAGTTGTCTACAAGAGCCTGAGCAGCATCTTGTGCAGCTTGAAGTTCCAAGGTTAGCCGTTGCGTCCAGCTGCTTAACGAACTACGTTTTGAATTTTTATCTGGAGCAGGTATCGGGGAACCTACACAAATTCTGACCTTATAGGGTTTGGGTATCCTACTACCTGAACCCATAGCCTTTTCAGTCCCAGCAATGCCTATAGGCACAACTGGAACTCCACTTTTTGCAGCTAAATATGCAGTCCCATCAAAAAGTTCACCAATTTGATTACCTTCCTGACGTGTCCCTTCAGGAAAAACAAGGAGTGTTGCACC
The DNA here is from genome assembly GCA_002699555.1 of Dehalococcoidia bacterium. Lineage (GTDB taxonomy): Bacteria > Actinomycetota > Acidimicrobiia > Acidimicrobiales > MedAcidi-G1 > MedAcidi-G1. Next base: position 13,157 of record PABN01000048.1, on the reverse strand, counting down.
ACTCTCTAAAAGGGTTTTTGCAATTTTTACTGATTCTCGGTCAGCACTTCCTCTCCTTATAGGAAATGCACCTAAGGCGGAAAGGTACCAGGCAAATGGACGCAACTTAAAAAGACTCTCTTTTGCCAATGCTCTCATTCTTCTTTTATGAAGCGGGGCTAACAAAATTGAATCAAGATTGGAACGATGAACTGGAGCCATTATTAAAGCATTCTTCCCAGAAAGATGCTCCTTGCCTGAGACTCCAACACGCAGATAAGACCAAAGAAAAACACGAAGAAGGAACCGCGTCATTGCATAAACGACTGAAGCTGCCTTACTAGCCGCTACTTTCTGGGAACGAAGCTGCAATTCTTCATTCATAATCATTTCTTTACCTCGACCTAACCATCCGCCAAATAAAATTAGTTATTTCAAAACCAGTGCAAATTCCTGACAATTCGGATCTGCAACTCAGACCATTCTAATTGCTTGAAGCCGAGCGATCGTCACTTTAATTCTCCTAGTATGTAACGAACGACAAATCGATAAAAATATGACAAAAAAACTACTTTTAACAACAGTTGCTCTTATCGGCATAGCTCTTCTTGCTGGGTGGTGGTTCCTTCTTCGTGACGACGCACCTCCACCTCCAGACCTGGAATCTGCTATACAAATAGCCTCCGCCACGCAAGCAACTTCTTCGACTACTACGACTTTGCCGACCTTCACAACTCCCTTTGAAGGAGAGTCCTTTGATTCGGTTATTGAACTCTGCAATCTTGCTTCCAACTCACTTCAATGTGAGGAAGAATGCTTTACTAACGAAACCACGTTGGAAGAATGTGTAGCTGAAGCGGAAGAAATAGCAGCTGTCCAAACCAGCATACAAATACCAACCCCCCCAGAGTCAACCGTTGCAACAACTACAACTCTTGCACTGGATTCAACTGAAGTAACTGACATTACGGGGACATGGATAGTTGATACAACAATCGGATCTTTTGGTATTGATGAGTCAACAAGTTCTTTTGTTGGCTTTCGGATACAAGAAGAACTTGCAAGAGGTATCGGCGAAGTTACAGCAGTAGGAAGAACTCCTAAAGTAGACGGAGCGCTTAACTTCATTGAAGGCTCTCTTGTAAAAGCAGAGATAACAGCTGATTTAAGAGAACTCAGAACTGACAGATCAATGAGAGATTCAAAAGTTCAGAGTGCTCTTAATACCAATAGTCATCCAAACGCAGTATTTACACTTGATAAAGAAATATCTATAAACAACGAACAAATGACTGAATCAAACGTTTTCGGTTCTCTGACAGTGAACGGACTAACTAATCAGGTCGAAGTTGAATTACAGGCACAATTAGTCGGCGAAATTATGACGGTCGTTGGAAAATTTGAGATCGCTTTAAGCGACTACCAAGTTGAAGCTCCATCAGCTTCAATTGTGGTGTCCGTTGAAGATGAAGCAATCGTTGAATTCCAACTATTTTTCGTGGAAGCTACTTCAACAAATTCGACTGCAGCTGTTGCCACAACTACCACCATGGACCCTTTAGTAATAGAAAATGTCGAACAATTAAACGATTACATTGCTAAAGCCGCAACCTTCACTCAAAGCGGAGCTGATTGGCTACTACCAGACAATCTAGAACCATCCGCTGGAGGTGCACCAGGATTTACGAGATACGTATTTCGACAAACATCTGCGGGTGTAGTGCCAACTCTGCTTGAAGGGCCAATAGGAACTCAATCGAGATGTCAACAAGAATCCCTTCCTTGCTCGTATCTCGATTTGCAAGAACTACTTGCTTCAAATTCTCCAATACCTGAAACTATGGGGCTTTCATCAGGTGAACTGAATGAACTGGTATCTGAACTAAATCAACTTAACGAATTCCTAGAAGATCACAAAGATGTAAACAAAGCATGTGCAAATGGTTACATATCTGATCAAATTCAAACTCCGAATATGGGTTCTCACTTTTACCGTGTTGATCTTTTTGCCGATGGTTTCGACCCAGGGAACCCAGAGATTCTTCTTTATGCACTTGCTGACAAAACTGTTCCTGAAGAAGCAATCGGAAGGTGTGACAATGGAGTTTGGGACGGAGAACCGATGATTCTAGTAGGTAGTGCTTTTATGCTTACTCCCGATATTTCACAAAATTCTGAAACTAGCAACGACGCATACAAACACCCAGAAGGTTTTACTGGTGATCTCGACAACTGGCATGTTCACCTAAATCTATGTCGACGCAACTCTCAAGGACGAGACACATTCGTTTCTGAAGAAGAATGCGAGTCGACAGGTGGTCAATTCCACAAAGCATTGGGTTGGATGATGCATGCTTGGGTGGATCCTGAACACGATAATCAGCTAGGTGTTTTCTCCATGTGGAACCCAACTATCGCTCCTTTCGGCGATACCCGTTCTGTAGAAGAACGGTCCTTGGTGCAAGGTGAAAATTTTCCCGAAGGTGCGAAACAATCATTGGTAACAAATTTTGCTTTTGAAGATGAAATCGAAGTTGAAGCAGGACAGAGTGTCTATTTCAACAACAGCGACTCTGTGCCTCATACAATCAGCGCCGGTACTCCAGATGCGCCTGAATTGCAAGAGTTTGACTCAGGGGTTCTAAACCCAGGCGACAATTTCCAGATAGATACATCAAAACCTGGAAGCTACCCTCTCTTCTGTGCTCTACACCCAGACATGACTGCTCTTTTAATAGTTAACTAGTTCTTAATACGAATACTTCCTGAACTAACCGCCAAGCTTTCCAGTATTAATTTCATTTATTGCCTCAGCATCACCGCTTAACTTAACTTCGCTGTTATCACGCCTACCAAAAAGAAATAATGCAAGCTCGCTAGGTTTACCCTCTAATACAACTGGCTTACCACCACCACCCAAGTGGATCGTTTCTCCGGAACTATTTAAAAGTTTTATATCAACACCTTTAAGCCCTCTAACTAAAAGCTTGGAGAACCGCTCCTGTTTCGCCCACAAAGCATCTTCGAGATCGTTGATATCAGTGCGAGGTGTAAATCCTGGCACTCCTCTCCGAACATCTTCGTGATGAACGAAGAACTCAAAAAGATTCATCGCCTCATCAAACCTCTTTAAATAAAGAGGAGGCCCTGAACGTACCTTGTCTACCAATTCTTCAAATGGTTTTTTTCGAGCCAATTGTTTGGTCGCTTTAGCAAGCTTTTTCGCTAAATAACCAGGCACTACTAGACCGAATGCTTTCAAAGAATTCTCACGAAGCACTAAATGAGCTGCTAGGTCAGCCGCATTCCAACCTTCACATAACGTCGGGTGATCAGGTCCGACTGATTCAAATAAATCACAAAGTTCTTGTCGTTCAATCTGAGCATAATTTTTATTCATCAGGCGACACCACACTGTCTGGAACCCAAGCACCATGAAAACCATCGGGGACTCTCTGTGGAAGATGGATTCGAGCGATGGGTTTTTCTTTAATATTAGTGGCATCCAATACCACTAATTCTGCTGGTGAACCCTTACGATCATTCACACAAACCAAAACCCATCCGTCTTCTTCACTTGTGGACCCTTCGCGTGGCACAAATATTGGTTCTCCTCCGAATCGGCCTTCGCCATGATCATGAAAAATTACTTCTCCGGTTTCCATATCAGTTCTATATGTGGGTCCAAGATCAAAACCAAGAGCGGTGTAGGCATAGCGATGTCTACGACCTGCAACTCTTGGATCATGAGCTGGGAACTCATGCGCCATATCACTAACAATTTCTTCACTTACAGTTCGAGTCTCCGGGTTAACAGTCCATCTTGCAAGTTGAGGAGGGCTGTCACCTGCTGGACCTTTAAGGTCTTTTTGGAAAATACGCTCATACCTGCAAAGGTCAATAATAATTTTATTTTCATGTTTATCTTCGTGAACTTCAAAAGCATTGACAGGATGGAAGACATAACACAAAGGGGCCTCGCACCAGACAATATCGGATGCTTGCCCATCGCGAGGCAACAATCCGATCCTTGACTGACGATCATTTTGCCACGCTAATGGAAACGGATCACCTGCTATAGCTAGATCTAAATCAACACAAACCGGTAAATCATAGATAATCACATAATTTTCAGTAAGTGACATGTCATGAACCATCGGCATACCCTCAATTGGAATGTCTGTAACTTTTTTTACCCGATTATTCTCCCCTATCACCACATGCTGCAAGCGATCAAGAATGTTTGGATACGCATAACAGACAGCATGTAATTCATTCTTGATCGGATCTAACTTCGTGTGGGCACTAAACGCCCCAGGTAACGTGCCGTCAAAATTGTCATACCCTACAGTTTCTAAATTGTATGTCATTGCAACAGGAGTAGTTCCTGCCTCTACTAATGCGAAGGTAGTGCCGCCGTGTCCAATCACTGAAGTGTTAGGTGAGAATCCAGAGTCCCCAAAGCTACTTCCTGCTGGTGGTTCTTCCTGAAGCTTTTCAGCTAAGTCTCTACCTCTGACCCAACGATTTCGATACCATTCAGCTTTACCTTCTCGTAGTCGAACACCGTGAATCATTCCATCGCCTAGAAACCAGTGATAAGCCTCTGAGTCCACAGAACCAAAAGGGTTAGGTCCATTACGTAACCACCTTCCTTCAAGTTGTTTGGGAATTTCTCCTGTGACTTCTAAATCAAATGCTGTGACTTCATTCTCAACTGGTGCTTTACTGTCTTCCAGATAGATACTCATTAACTCTCCCCCCTTAACATTTACTTGTTCTTCAACTAGTAAATCTTTCTTTCAGTTCTCGTTTCAAAAACTTACCATTCGCATTTCTGGGTAATGCTTCATCTACAAACCAAATGTGTTCTGGGACCTTAAAAGAAGCTATTAGAGAACTAACGTGATCTTTTAGTTCCTGATCTGAACATGTAGTTTCAGGGAGCAAATAAATTGCCACCCCAACAGTTTCTCCGAGGCGTTCATCAGGAACTGCAAAAACCGCAGCTTCTGCAATCGAAGGGTGCTTATAAATAGCTGCCTCTACCTCAGCTGAGTAAACATTCTCTCCACCTCTGAGAACCATGTCTTTAGCTCTATCTACAAGAAAGAGAAAACCATCTTCGTCGAAGTAAGCAATGTCTCCGGTGTGAAACCAGCCTTCAGTAAGAACTTCTCTATTAGCTTCTGGCCTGTTTAGATAACCACGAAAGACATTTCCTCCCTTTACCCAAAGCTCACCCTCTTCACCGGCAGGTAGGTCTTCACCGTTTCCATTAACTATTCGGGATTCCATTACTGGACAAGGTGAACCTGCTGATTCTGGTTTAGCTAGAAAGAAATGTGCAGCGTTAACCGTTATTACACCATTCACTTCGGTCAATCCGTAACCTGTACTTGGCCTACCTTCAAGCCTTTCTTCAATTTTCTGAACTAAATCAGGTTGAACTGCAGCCCCACCTCCTCCAAGACTGTCAAGACTACTTGTGTCTCTCTTTGAGAAATCTGGACTATTTACAAGTTCTCGCGCCATCGTCGGCACACCTGTAAATGTTGTAGGTCTTTCTCTTTCGATAATCTCCAAAGCTTGTTCAGGATTCCATCTGTGCATCAGAACAAGTTTCCCACCCACTGCAGTAACAGGATGCATGCAACAGTTGCATCCTGTTACATGGAAAAGAGGAACTGCTAATACGGAACCCGGATTACTTTCACCAACTTTCTTATCAGAACCTGTTGGTGGTTCACCTGCTTCTACAGCTTTCTGCTCAGCTAATTTTGACATTGTCGACCAAAATGCCAAATTTAAAAGATTCGAAACAGCCCCTCTATGAGTTAGAACTGCTCCCTTTGGCTGACCAGTCGTTCCAGACGTATAAAAAACACATACGTCGTCATCAGGTTCGATCGAAACTCCAGTAACATTTGGAAGTTCTTTGCCAATAGAGATTGCATCCTCCCAGAGAATAGAGTCTTCGGGCAGGTCGCCTACTGTTCTAACTGCTACAAAATGAACATCACCTTCTCCTCGAAGAGTGTCTAAGTGTGGGATGATTCTTTCCATTCTTTCCTGATCACAGACGACCACTTTGGGGTCACAGTCATCTACGGCAAATTCAATCTCTGGACCTGTCCACCATGCATTCATTCCCACTGCTACAGCTCCCAATGAAGCGACTGCCCAGTAGGTTAAAACCCATTCAGGGTAATTTCTCATCAGTATTGCAACTCTGTCACCATGTCCAATACCCAAATTATGAAGATAAGAGGCGAAGCTATTTACTTTTAAGTGAGCTTCTTGATAAGAAATTCTCTCATCACCATAGACCAGATAATCTTTCGCTCCGTGAGCAGCAGACATACTCCAAATGTCAACAAGATTCGAAGGAGCGGAATCGTAGACTCTGGTCAAATTATTCCTGATTTCAATATTAGACCAAGAAAATGGGGCTCCCTTTGCTGTCAATTCCTCCCATGCCTCTTTATAATGTCTGTCCACATTTCCTCCAATAGGCTGCCTACGGTATCCTTACACTTACCGTGGTTGGTTGAGACATAATAGAAGCCACTGCTGAGAAAACATAAACCAAAAGGAAATTAAAATGGAAGAAATTGCTTTTGACGACATAGACGCCCTGAACGCCACCGCAGGCGAAGAATGGAGTGACTGGGGTCCAGAATTCGAATTAAGTCAAGAAAAAATAAATGCTTTTGCTGACCTAACTGGAGACCATCAATGGATCCATATTGACGAAGAAAAAGCAGCAGCTGGACCATTCGGTACAACTATTGCACATGGATTCTTCACACTCAGCTTGGTGCCAGTTCTGAGTTTGATGCTCGAAGGCTCTTCAGGATTGCGTTTAAAAGGTTTTCAAAATGTGATCAACTACGGAGGCGACCGTCTTCGTTTTCTCGCACCTGTACCAGCAGGTTCCACTGTTCATGCGCGAACACGCACGAAAGAAGCTAAAGAACATAAAGCAGGAACTTTGCTTTCTACTGAAGTAGCTATACACGTGAAAGGAAGCGAAACCCCTTCGGTTCTTTATGAAAGTTTGAGTTTATTTCAAGGCTAAAAATATTTACCTAGTTATTTTTGATAGTCATACCGCCATCGACCATTAGCAAGTGTCCAGTTATATAACTCGATGCAGGTAGAGCAAGGCTCAAAATTGCATGTGCAACCTCTTCAGGTTCTGCATATCTTCGAATTGGAACTCTTCGTCGTGCAAATTTTTGTTTGGCTTCTTCTGGTATCTCATCTGTCATACCCGTCCTTATAGGACCTGGCCCCACTGCGTTAACAGTTATACCGCTTTCTCCTAGCTCTACTGCTAGAGCTCGTGTAAGTCCAACAACTCCATGTTTGGCAGCGGTATAAATTGATGCTGCTGCTGAGCCTCCAACTCCTTCAGTTGAGGAAATATTTATGATTCGTGGGGCAACAGAATTATTCAAATACGGTAAAGATTCTCTTATAAGACGCATATGCGAGCTGAGAAGAACGTCAATTCCACTCTGCCACTGATCTTCCATCAAAGGATCGTTAATAGCCACTGGCATAGAAACACCGGCATTGTTAACAAGAACATCAACAACTTCGTGGTTTTCAGAACCCCAGCGAGACACTTCTTCAATAACGGTTTTTATTTTTGTTGCATCGGTGACATCAAGTTCCCACCCTCTGGCTTTCCCACCGCTCTGGCTGATTTCTTCAACGACACTTTCGACGCTTTGTGGATCAATATCAGTTACGGCCACGTATGAACCGTGGTCAGCAAACAAATGTGCTGTAGCGCGCCCTATACCTGAACCCGCTCCCGTGATTAACACAACATGGCCCTCCACGGATCTACTAAGCGAACTAAGCATCTCGGTTTATTTCAGTCAGATTGTTGCTGAGCACCAATTGCTCCTTTTTCACGAAGATCATCAATGGTCTGCTCATCTAATCCAAGTTCAGCCAATATTTCATCAGTGTGCTCCCCAACTGTTGGAGCTTTAGTCGGATCAGGAGGAAGTTCTCCGTCAATGTAAACAGGTAAGGGCAACTGATCAGCCCCGATCTCATCTTGAGGAATGAAAGGCATCCTCTGTAAGAACTGTGGGTCCTCAGTAACTGTTTCATGGTCATTAACTGGTGCTATGGGAACATTTTTTTCTTGTCCAAAACTCAACCAGTCAACACTGGTTCTTGTTTTAAAGATTTCTCTTAGCTGTTCTTGAAGTTCAACGTTTTTGCGGGCGTGATCAGCGTATTGAGAGCCTGGCCAACGTTCGAATAAATCCATTCTGTTTATACCTTCACAAAAATTTTGCCAGAATGCTTTTTCTGAAGCCATAAACAAAACATGCCCATCTAGGGTTTCGTAAATTTGATACCTCACACCTTCCCACATACCAGCCAAACCAGGGGCTCTTCTTTCATAATCATCAGCAGGATTACCCGTCACTTCTTCTTCTGGTCTCAAATAAGCCCGGTATGTCTCAATCCTGTACCAGTCCATATACGCAGCTGCATCTGACTGAGCTACTTCAATTTGCCTTCCTTGACCTGTTTCTCTGGCATTAATAACAGCGGCAAGTATCCCTAATGCTGCGAGCATAGGGCCCGCATTTATTCCGATGTTGGGCATTGAAGGGATTCTTTTGAAACCATCGTCATCAACTACTGGTTCTATCAAACCAGCCCAGGTGTCATAGGCGATTCCGTGACTTGGAAGGTCCCTGTATGGGCCTGTCGCTCCATAGCCTGAAATTGTACAAAAAACTATCTTTCGATTGATCTCCAACAATTCGTCAAAACCAAATCCGAGACGTTCCAAAGTTCCAGGGCGCATAGCTTCAACAACAACATCCGCATTCTCCAACAAGCTTCTGTAAACCCCAGCCCCATCTTCATCTTTAAGATTTATTGCAATGCTTCTCTTACCTCTGTGCGTATGTAAGTGAAGTAGAGAATTTCCTTCAATTATCGGCCAAGTCATCTGACGTATGTAATCACCTGAAGGTGATTCAACTTTTATTACTTCTGCTCCTAAATCAGATAGAAATGTTCCTACTAGTCCAGGCCCAAGAAGTGAGTTCTCTACCACTCTCAGACCTTTTAATAAATCATTACCACCCATATGTAAAGTCTCTCTGATGTTTCTTAAATCAACAAGCTATAAGCACATCTAATTATCTAAATCTGTAAAAAACAAACTTTTTTTAAAGTCGCGGGTTCAAATGTTTTCGGTTACGGTGCGATAATTAGATTTGACTTGGAGGTGTCAATTGTCCCCTATCGTTATTCTCGCTGGTGTAAGAACTCCCATTGGTCGTCTGCAAGGCGGACTTAAATCAATTTCAGCTACTGATCTCGGAGCCACTTCGATCAAGGCTGCTTGCAAAAAGGCTCAAATTGAACCCTCTCAAATTGATTTCTCATATCTCGGAAATGTGATCTCAGCTGGAATTGGACAAGTTCCCGCTCGTCGTGCCGCTGTCGATGCAGGGGTCCCAATGACATCACCTTCGACTCTACTTAACAGAGCCTGTCTTTCTGGAATGCATGCAATTCATTTAGCAACACAAATGATACGCCTCCAAGAAGCTGAAATTGTTCTCGCAGGTGGAATGGAATCAATGACTAACTCTCCATATATACTCCCCGGAGCAAGGTCAGGTTTACGATTAGGAGATAGTGAACTTATTGATTCGATGATGTTCGATGGTCTTACTTGCACGATTGAAAATTGCTCTATGGGTGAAGCAACTGATCGCTTTACTGAAGAGCTCGGAATTTCCCGCCATGACCAAGATGCTTTTGCCGCACAGTCACATCAACGTGCTGCGAAAGCACAAAAAGATGGCGTTCTGAACGAAGAAATTTGTGCTGTTGAGATTCCTCAAAGAAACGGAGACATCATAACCGTTAAAGATGATGAGGGGATTCGTCAGGATGCCGATCTTGAGTCTATGGCCCGTCTTTCTCCCGCTTTTACAAAAAATGGCACGATCACGGCTGGTAATGCATCACAAATTTCAGATGGTGCTGCTGCGGTAATAGTAACAACAATGGATAAAGCGGATGAACTAGGTGTGGAACCTGTTGCTGAAATATTGTCTCATGGTCAGGTTGCAGGACCAGATACAAGCCTTCTTCACCAGCCAAGCAATGCTATTAATGCTGCCTTGGACTCAGCTGGCATGAAAGTAAGTGACTTGGATCTGTTTGAAATAAACGAAGCTTTTGCTGCTGTTGCTCTGGCTTCCATGAACGCTCTTGGAGTGAGTGAAGAAATTGTAAATGTGAACGGTGGAGCTATAGCTCTTGGTCATCCAATCGGCATGTCAGGAACTCGAGTTACACTAACCCTTATTCATGAACTGCAGCGCAGAGGCGGAGGTTTAGGAGCAGCAAGTCTTTGCGGTGGCGGTGGTCAAGGCGAAGCACTGATTCTGAAAGTTTGAAAATGAACGAAAACACTACATTCGATGATCCAATTGCAAGTACAAAATATGGTGACGTTGCGGGACGTTTCAGAAATAATGTTGAACTGTTCGCTGGAATACCATATGCATCTCCTCCAGTCGGAGATTTAAGATTTGCCGCCCCTGTCCCTCCGAAAAATTGGGAAGGTGTTAGAGATGCCAAACGTTTCAGCCCTGCTTCACCTCAATTGCCTGGTGAAGGTCTAACTGATCGATTCCCTGTCCGTTGGGACGAAGATTGTCTATATCTAAATGTCGTTACACCTGAATCAGATGATAAGAAACGACCAGTTTATGTTTGGATACATGGAGGCGCTTATAGAAGAGGTCAAGGTGGGGTTGCATGGTATGACGGAACTTCTTTTGCCTCTCGTGGTGATGTTGTAGTTGTAACAATCAACTACCGATTGGGCGCTTTCGGTTTCACAGAACTAGGTGAACGTTTTGGAGAGAAATTTTCTTCTTCAGGGTTAAATGGGTTGCTTGATCAAATTGCTGCTCTTCAGTGGGTTCAAGAAAATATTGCCTCATTTGGCGGGGATCCTGATCAAGTAACCGTTGGTGGTGAATCAGCAGGTGCTTTTAGTGTTGCCAATCTTCTTGCGTCGCCATTAGCTAAAGGTTTGTTTCATCGTGCCATCGCTCAGAGCGGAGCTGCTTTCCACATACATGAACCACAAGCTGGAGCGGACATAGCTTCTGAATTATTGGAAGCGCTGGGGAATCCAACTTCGGAGGAGATCTTAGATTTACCAGCAATTGAAATTCTTGAAGCTCAGGAAGCCCTTATTGAAAAATGGGGTTTCGCAGCTAGAGGAGTTCAACCCTTCTACCCTGTCTGGGGGCACGAAGCTTTACCTGAAACTCCAATAGATCTCATCGCTAAAGGATCCTCAAGTGATATCCCACTTCTTATCGGCACAAATGAAGATGAAATGTCTTTGTATGGTTTCACCGACCTTGATGAAGAAACACTTTTTCGATATGTAGAAAAGATCGTTGACAACCCTAAAGAGATAATTGATGCATACCGGAAAAGAATTGGTGATGATTCCGGTTGGTTGGCGTGCGCTATTGGGAGCGATTGGGTTTTCAGGATTCCTGCCATCCGTTTAGCTGAAACAAGAGAACAACATGATGGGAATACCTGGATGTATCTTTTCTCGTGGGATTCAAGAGCTTTCGAAGGAAGATTTGGCTCTGCTCATTCTCTTGAATTGCCTTTTACCTTCAATACTCTTGATCGTGCTGGTGTGAATGTTTTTATTGGAGAAGGCGAACTGCCAACTCATGTTGCTGAAGCCATGCATGACGCTTGGATTTCGTTTATTAGGGGCGGAAATCCTTCTACTTCATTTATTGGTGAGTGGCCTGCTTATACAACAGAGAATAGAGTTGTCATGGAGATAAACGACGACTGTGATCTTTTAATCGACCCTCAGAGTGAAGAACGTAATCTCTGGAATGGTGTCAGATGAGCGACTCTAAGCGTGTTCTGGTTATGGGTGGCACCCAATTCAATGGCCTAGCTCTTGTGCATAAGCTAGTTAGATCAGGCCATCACGTGACAATACTTAACAGAGGACAAACTGAAGCGCCTCTTCCCGATGGGATAACTCGTCTTAAAGCTGATCGAAGTGACCCTGACCAGATTCGCGATGTTCTTGGTGGGCTTGATTTTGATGTTGTTCAAGATATGACTGCTTACCATCCTGAGGATGTAGCGTTAATGGTTGAAATTTTCTCAGGAAAAATTCAACACTACATTTTTGCTAGCTCAACAGTAATTTACGAAGCAACCGATATTTTACCTATCACTGAAAATCACCCTAAAGAAAGAGGTGACTCGCAAATTGAGTATGGGCTACACAAGTTGTTGTGTCAGGACATCCTTGACGAAGCATATGAAAACGGCTTCCCATCTACGACAGTTGCTTTTGCAATGGTTTATGGACCTAGGAACATTATTCCTGATCGTGAACAAAGAATGTTCGCTCGAATGGAATTGGGAAGACCGATTTTAATCCCAGGAGATGGAACCACTATCAGTCAAGTTGGTCATGTTGATGATCAAGCAAGCGCACTTGAAGCTCTTATGTGCAATCCTGTTAGTTTCGGCCGTCTCTACAACCTAACCGGAAGTGGTTCTCAATCTGACATTGATTATGTGAAAACCACTGCTGATGCAATAGGACAAAATGTAGAAATGCGGTTTATACCTTCTGAGATCATGGAACAACTCTGGGATGGTGACATTGAATTTGATTCAGCAGCTACCAGTAAAGTGAAAGTGGATATAAGAACCAGTGAAGAAGCTTCCCGTAAACAGGCGGCGATTCGACATCGTTTTCGTTTCACAACTGTGATTCCAAGATTGGCTCCTAATATTCACCGTTGGAACCGAGATGTTATGTTCAGTATTGACGCTATTTGCAAAGATACCGGCTGGGAGCCCAAACATTCTTTGTCAACAATGGCATCCCAAACCTATAAGTGGCATAAAGAAAGTGGAGGACGAGAGTTTGATTGGTCTTACGAAGACCAATTACTTAGTCTACTCGATTAATTATTCACAACAGGAAAGTGGCAAGCAACAAAGTGGTCGTCTCCAACTTGTTGCATTTCAGGTTCCTTTTCTTCACACAGGGTTTGTGCAGATGGGCATCTGGTTCTAAATCTGCAACCCGATGGAGGATT
>PABN01000047.1 GCA_002699555.1 Dehalococcoidia bacterium | reverse complement strand
GTCAAGTAGTTCACCATTTTCGCCATATGGAGGTGGTTCACCGCACTTAAGTTCCCAGTACCCAAGGTTCTGTCCATAGTAGGTGGAGTCGCAATTAGCTTGAACTAGAACTGTGCCTGCACCATCAGATAGAAAAACATTCTCCTCAAAAGAGTAAAGATTTCGAATTACCCATGGAGAAATTACAAGTAGAGCTGCTAATCCAACAGAGAGATACTGAAGTATTTTTGTGCGCCATGAAATATTTTTGTTAAATAGAATTATTGCACCTACCAGAGGCAGGTAGATGAGTAGCTCAGCTCGACATAGTGCTGCTAAACCACCAACACATCCGAAAATCAAAGCATTTTTAATGTTCTGGTTTTCAGCCAGAGTTAGTGCTGCGAGAATGCTCGCCATAGCTCCAGTGATTGCACAGGTTTCTGCCATAAGTAGTCCGTCATTAATCCAAATGAATGCATAAGTGGCAGTCAATGATGCAGCTATCAAACCAAGCCGTTCTGAACTAATTTTTTTCCCAATTAAACCAGCAAGAATTATCGAAGGTATCCCTAAAAGGATTGAAAATATTTGTTGCTGAAAAACAGTTGTAAAACCTAAAAAAGAACCGATGGAGAGAAGCAATGTCCACATAGGAGGATGTCCAGCAGTTGGTTCTATGTGTCCGATCGGAGTTATAACTTCGACCAGTTCTCCTTCAATGGGCACTGAATCAATTGCTCCGAAGAGGTAACGAAAGGGTTCAGTGAAGCCAAGACCATCTGCGAAAATATTTGCAGTTAAATGGTAAGAGGAAGCGTCACCGCTTAATTGGTTGTCGGCAGCTACGAGAAGAAAATATAGAAGGCGTATAAAAAATCCTAAAAGGCAAACAAATAATAGAAGTTTGTCAAAATCTAGTCTTTTAATCACACTAGATTTCTCTCTAGTTTCTATGGCGGTGTTCATTATCTGTTTTGATTTTCCCTTAATTAGGAGACTCCGGGTCAACTATTTGAAGTTGAGATTGATCGATCTTCGAAGCTATGTCACCAAGGGACTGTGATGAAGCCTCTTGAAGAAAGTTCCGCATTTTATTTTCCATGCCTTTTCTGCCAAGCCACGCTATTCGACTTGTGAGATTTCCTACGTCTTCTAATTGGTAGTACTTCTCCTTAGGGTCGAATTCCCAGGGGTGACAGTAGGTCCAGAGAACTTCTTTACTTGAAGATTTACGTATACCAGTTTTTCTGATGATTGGTGGGAAGAGTCGAAAGTAAGCCCCCCCTAGATAAGGGATGTTAAAGCCTAAAATATTCGTCACAGGGCAAGGGAACTCAATTACTGAGTCCAACCATTTAAACGGTTGTTTTGGTAAACCATTCCATCCATAAAGAGGATTCTTAGCGGGCAGTACACTCGAAGAGTAGGTAAAGCCAGTTCTCTGCATGATAGGTATAGCCCAGCGAGTTTTGTGTGTAAGGGACATTGTTGGCGCTCTGTAACCATTTACCGGTTGACCCGAAATATCTTCCAGCGACCGCTTTGCTTCATTTAATTCACGCTCAAAGTCATCTGGGTTCAGTAATTGCAATGGTATGTGTTTATGGGAGTGCAAACCGATTTCATGACCTGCTTGTACAGCTTTTTTAATTACTTCGGGGTGCCTTCTCGCCACATCACCTACGACAAAAATTGTTGCGCGAACTTCCACTTCAGCAAAGAGATCTAAAACTTTTTCTGTCATCATTTTTGATCGATCCTCAAAATTATCTGAAGGCCTAAGATCTTCAACATCTAGAGTGACTGAAATATTTTTTAGCATTTTTCCACTTCTGGGATAGATAGCGATTTCTGATCATTGTTTGAACCAAAACTTCGGAGCTTTTCGAAGAAAAACTGTATCCCAAAGGAAGAGAGAATTATTATTGAGATTTCAGCTGAAACACGGTATCGAGTAGTTCCCATGCTTATTGCAGCTAGCAGAGTTGTGATTAGGGGGATCGTCAAAATTGGTAATAAAGGTTTTTTCCTGTCTTTGAGTTTGATGAGGCCAAAGATAGATAAAGGGATCAGAGAATAGTATTGGAAAAGCCCTATGAGTGAAAGAGTAAAATTTCTTCCCTCAACGAGTTTGTCGGCACGCAATTGCTCTAGAGGCGAATAAAACCCCCATAAACGAGCTATACGTTTTGGGATAACATGCCCAAAAAGACGGCCTTTATGCTCAGCGGCATATTCGATACCTCGTGATCGGTATTCCTTGTCACGGATAGATTCGTCGGTTGGTTCGCCATCTTGTCCTACAGGTTGAGGTAGGCCACACAGATATTCCCAATAGCCCTGCTTGTCCCCAAAGTAGGTGGCTTCACAATTAGTTTGAGCCAGTAAAATCCCTGAACCATTAGAGAGGAGGACTGGTTCTTCAAATTGGATTAGATTTCTTGCAACCCAAGGCGCTAATACGGAAGCAATGATAACTCCTACAAGAAAATATTTTGTCAATCGTTTTTTTAGGGTTTGAGATGAATTACGAAGAATAGGTAATGCTAAAAAAGGGATGACTATTATAAGTTCAGCTCTTGTAAGAACTGCTAATCCTCCGGCTACACCGAATGCTATTAGCAGGCGCAGTGAATTTTTCCTGTAAAGACGAGCTGAGAGTCCGACTGTAATTGCCACTATGGGTATTACGAGAGTTTCGGACATTAAGAGTCCATCATTTAGCCATAGAAATGCGTATATTGAAGCAATTCCAGCAGCAATCAAACCACTTTTCTCGCTGACTATTTCACGTGTTGCCCATCCGATAGCAAAAACACCTAGTGACCCTATTAATGCGGAGAAAATCTGTTGAATCAAAATACTGTCTAAACCAATTAAGACTGGGAAAGCTAAAAAGATCACCCAAAGAGGTGGATGGCCGGCCGTCGGCTCGACATGTCCTACAGGCAGATTCTGATTAGTGGTTTCAGTCAAGTATGAAGGGTCTTCAATAAAGAGCAGTTCTTGAGCTCCTCCGAATAAGTACCTGTAAGGTTCGACAAATCCGAGACCATCAACAAGCAAGAGCGAGGCTTGGTGATAGTAAAATGCATCACCATTTAAAGGATCACCTCTTTCAACGAAAATTACATACAAGATTCTTACAAGAAAAGCGAACAAAGATATAAGAATCAGCTTGAAGCGAAATGATTTTTCTTGAAACTTGAGAGGGTTGCTCGGAAGATCACCTAGCAGCGAAATTGCTGTAGCCATTACTTAGATGGAGCCTTCAAGTTTTAGTAACTTCTTCGTGATAATCCTGTTCAACGTTCACCGACCAAATATCGTGGTCAGCTCCAAGGATATTTTCAACACTTAAAATAGCCGTAAGCATCGAATGGTCTTGATTGTTGTAACGGTGCATACCATTTCTGCCGACTGGGTAGATGTTTCCAGCATTTTGATCCAGCCACGCTTTAATGGTTTCAACATTTTCGAAATAGTTCTTGTCATACATAGGGTAAGCCTTTGGCATTCTTACTACATATGACTCTTCTACGCTTTCGGGATTTAATAGTCCTAGAATTTTCATCTCAGACTTGCCGAGGTTTATTAGATCACTGTCAGGAGTATTCCAAATATCATCGCCCTCAGTTACGAAGTACTCAAGACCTAGACAAGTTTTCCCATCCTTGACTAAGTAAGGGGACCACCTCCCGAAGTTTTGTACCCGTCCCACTTTTACATCTGGTGAATGGATGTAAATCCAATTGTCAGGAAAGCCCTCATTTTCCGGAACTACAAGTGCAACAGTGATGTGTTCACGAAAGGTGAGAGAAACTGCAGCCTCTCTTATGTCCTCAGGGGCTGGTGGTTCCATCGAAAGAAGAAGCTTAGAAATTGGCATTGAAGAAATTATGTGAGAACTTTTATAAGTTTTTAACCCATCTGGATTTTTTGTAATCACTTCAGTCGCTTTTCCGTTTGAATGCTTAATCGAAGTCACAGGGCTTTCAAAGACAACGTCGCTACCTTGATTGTTTACCAGTTCATGGCATTTCTCCCACATCATGCCTGGTCCTAGTTTTGGGTATTCGAACTCCTCAATGAGACTTGTTATGTCTTTCTGATTCCTTTTTGGCATTATTGAATTTAAAACCGCTTTAAAAAGCGAGAGGTTTTTTATGCGTTGTGCCGCCCAATCGGCTTGTATCTCACTTGCATCAACACCCCAAACTTTTTCAGTATAAGTCTTGAAAAATATTCTGTAGAGACGCCAACCGAATCTACTTACTGTCCATCCTTCAAACGTACTTATGTCTGAGGGTTTTTTAATTCTCACCCAGAGATAGGAAAGAACACAGAGGAAAGATTCTAAAAGACCAAGATTTTTCAGTGCATTGGTAGCTTTTAGTGGGTAGTCGTAGAAACGCCCTTTATAAAAAATACGACTCATTCGGGGCCTTAACAGAAAATCTCCTTCATCAAGAATTTCATGCCATAGTTCAGAGACCATAGGCACTTTTGTGAAGAACCGATGGCCACCTATATCGAAACGCCAACCATCGCGTATCTCGGTGCGGCTTATACCACCTACTACGGAGTCGGCTTCTAGAACTGTACTTTTTACATTATGTTTCCCGAGATGGTATGCAGCGGTAAGTCCTGCAGGGCCAGCGCCGATAATAACCGGCTCAATATTTTCATCGTTTTTATTATTCACTAATACGGATCATAGGAGCCTGAAAGGAGATATAGGAAAATAGGTGAAAATTACTTCTAGTCGCCCGAGATATTTGTCCAACTCATGTAAGGATACGATTTAATTGTGATTAAAAAACTTGATCTTCAACAAGACATGTTTTGGGTAGTTGCCACGATGGGAATTATATTTGGCGCTATTTTTAACTTCTTGCCCATGACTCCTCTTTGGCTTGATGAAGCGCAGTCAGCTTCTATAGCAGGTGAGAGTTTTTCTTCTCTTTTAGATGCCCTGCGACACGATGGACATCCTCCTCTTTATTACTTTCTTTTAGGGGTTTGGGCTGATTTATTCGGGAGTTCAGACTTTGCCTTAAGAGCGTTTTCCGGCTTTTTAGGTTGTTTGGTAATAGTGATGACTTGGGTTGCCTTTCGTATGCACATGGGCAGGAAGGAATCACTGTTAGCTGCTTCATTAATAGCGTCAAGCCCTTTCTCTATCAGGTATGCGACTGAAGTTCGTATGTACTCTTTACTAATTCTTCTCTTACTCTGTCTCTATATTAACTTTCACAGAGCTACGCAAAATTCTAGAAATAAGAACAAATTTCTTTATGCGTTAAGCCTTGCCTGTTTACTGTTAACTCATTACTGGTCTCTTTTCTTTGTCTCTGTACTCATGCTTTCTTTGTTGATAAAAGTTAATAGGAGCACCGGTCGAGAAAATAAGGACTACAAATCATTAATGTTCTGGAGTCTTGGAGCCTGTGTTCCGTTTATTTTCTGGTTGCCAATTTTCTTTGAACAGATGGAACATACAGGAACCCCTTGGGCTAAAGCTCCAAGGCCAACGGTTGTTCTGGCTTTAACCATAGAAGCCTTCGGTGGAGGAAAAGGCTCAGAGGCATTATTAGTGGGAGTGGGACTTTCTTTGCTTACGGCACTCGGAATTTTCACGCGACTCAACAAAACAGAGTCTGGACTGGAAGTTGGTTTGAATGAACTTTTTTGGTTGAAACGGATTTGCCTTATTTCTATTTGCACAATGCTTCTTGGCGGGACAATCAGTCTTTTAACTGATACAGCATTTCAAGGTCGTTATGGGGTTTTCTTCTTTCCCTTTACGATTTTCGCTTCCGCTGTGGGATTGTCTCGCTTATCGCCAAAGGCGAGTCTTTCAGTCCTTACAGTTTTTTTACTTCTTTGCTCCGTTTCGGTCGCTAGAGAACTTTCAAGAGATCGAACTCAACTAGGTGAAATCGCTGATGTCGTAGCCAGTAAAGGAAATCTGGGCGATTCGATTGTTTTTTGTCCCGATCAGCTAGCTCCAGCGGGGAACAGAATTCTAGGAGAGGGGTATGAATATTTCACGTATCCTTCTTTAGACACAGGGAAGAGAATTGATTGGTATGACTACAGCGAACGAAATCTAAATTCATCACCGTCACGTTTGGCAGAAGAATTTTTAGATAGACAAACGAGCGAGGAAAATATCTGGCTTGTATGGATAGATGGTTTCGAGACGTTTGAAAGTAAATGCAGTTCATTTAGATCTGAATTAAACAGGCAACTAAGTGGCGGGGAAACGCTTGTAAATGCTGACGGTGATGACTATTACAATCCGGCGAACCTTGTTCGATATGACAACAACAAGAGATGAAATCTAAGAGCCTCAAATTGCTTGAACGGGTGAGAGACGGCAGTTTCCGTCTGGATCTGCTTTCTGTGTTGCCAGCATTTATTCTCTCTAAACTCCTTGTGCTTTTGGCCTGGTTATTAAGTAAGGCATTTTCAGGGACCTTCAATCCAGCAAATGGGGAGCGTTTCGATCGTGGATTGATGGCGTGGGATGGGGATTGGTACGCATCTATCGCCACAAACGGTTATGACAATGTCCTTGTGGAAGGAATCAGATTTTTTCCAGGCTATGTATTTGTTGCTCGTTTCTTTGATTATTTCATTCCAGGCTCAGCTGCGGTTTCCTTGATAATCGTTGCAAATATTGCCTCTCTTATCGCTTTGTTAGGTATCAAAAAATTGGTTCTCATTGAAACAGAGAATGAGAGACTGTCGAAACGAGCCGTATGGGTACTCTCTGTTTTTCCCTCTTCTTTTGTACTTACTTGGGCTTATGCTGAAAGCCTTTTTTTATCTCTTAGTATTTTTTGTTTTTTGGCTCTTCGAAGGGAACAATGGTTACGCGTTATTTTTTGTTCATTCGCTGCATCTCTAGTCAGACCTACTGGTCTGCTTCTTACCATTCCAATTTTCTGCGCTGTCTGGGGTAATTGGAAAATCAGTCAAAGAAGAATTTCATTTAGACCTATGGTCGCTTTGATTAGTGGATTTATTGGCGCTGGAATATACGTTCTTTGGGCCTCGCTTCATTTCAATCAATCCTTTGCTCCCATAAAAGCACAAGAGTCTTTTAGAGGAAGTTTTGTAGATCCATTTTCGAGAGTGATTAAAGGAGTAATTCGAGTAATTACTGGGACTTCCGCAACGGAGATTTTGCACATTATTTCTGCCTTGCTCTTGTTGGCGTTATTGGTGAAACTTTTCAAAGATTGGCCTTTAAGATATGGGCTATTTTCGGGTAGTTGTTTGGCGGTGGCACTTGGAGCTGAGAATATAAATAGTCTTGAGAGATACGCATTAAATGGATTTCCCATAATCCTGAGCGTACTGCTACTGGCTAGTCAACCTAGATTTAGAGTAGCTGTTCCTTTTGTCTCAGCTTGTTGCATGGTGTCATTGTGCACGTTTGCATGGTTAGGGGTTTACGTTCCCTGAGAGCAGTTGATTAGCAAGGTGGATTTCCAACACTCCAACGGTTGTTATCGAAAAACTCGTACACAAGCTCTTTTGCGCATTCTTCGCTTAATGAGGGGGCATGTGTCCAATTTTCCCTTTGTATCAAAATCGCATTTGGGAGACTTTCTTTCGCCTTCAAAGACCAGGAGGCTGGTGTAATTGGATCAAGCAATCCTGAAAGTATTAGAGTTTCCGTCCTAAAGGATTCAGGATCGTGTTTCTTCATGGGAGCTTCACCAGGAGTCCAAATTGCACAGATCTCTTGAAGGGTTTCTTCGCGTTTGCTCAGAGCCGACGCTAAAGGTGTCGAGTATTTCTCAATGGAAGGGTTGTTTTTTGGAAACTCGTCTAGACACTCTGATGAGAATTGAACACCTTCGCTTAATGCATCACCTTTTGAATATCCATTAACATTAATCTCCAAAAGGGACTGCATTGATTCTGCCATTCTTCCATCTAGTGCCAGCATCACAGCTTTTGGAACAACATTTTTTCCATCCGGATGAGCAAGTGTCCTGACTAATTCAAACGCAAAAGTCGAATCATCAATAGTGACGTTGCCTTCAGGGCCTGAAAATAGAATCGGATTTCTATTAAGTCTCCCCAGTAGAGCACCAAGACATTCAGACAAAAGATTTTCCGTATGCGAACATTCATAGATTTCTTGGTTTAACAAAGAGAGATTACATTCTCCTATTTTTTGACAGTTATCAAGTGCGAGATTGATTGCACGTTCCGACCCAGAAGGTAAAGAGTCATACGCTGCTACGTGGGGTGGAAGCGGTGAATCAAGAACAGCGCTATTTACGGCATCTCCGTCAATTGAAAGCAACTCAAGTGCAATACGTGAACCAAAAGAAACGCCGTACAAATTCCATTTTTTAATTCCTAAAGAAACTCTGAGTTGAGCGATGTCTTCAGCAATTTCCTTTATTTGGTAGGAGGAAAAGTTAATCCCATCTGAAGAGAGTCGGTTTTTACATGCTGAAATGGAATCTTTGTTTAAACCTTGATCAATTTCCCAACAGTCTAAAGAAGGGTTCGACTCACCTGAACCTTTTTGATCAACCAAAATTAAATCATGCGTATTTAATAATTTAGAACGGGGTGTAAGCCATATATGTCGATCAATAACTGACCTTCCACCTGGTCCGCCATGAAGAAAAAGAATAGGATCATGTTCAGGATTCGGAGATTTTAGAACAGCAAAGGCTGTGGCAGAAGTTTCCTTTTCGTACATAAAACAGTCAACATGCACTTGCGTAGGCACTACCTCTCCCGGACAATCTTGACTCAAGTGAGTAACCTCTTTTAGCGCCTCTTCAGACGATCCACAAGAAGCAGTAGAAATCAAGAAAAATATACTCAAGAAGCTTAAAGTAAGCTTAGTTTTCACCTCTAAAAGTTACCTCCTTAAAAGAGAAGCTAGTTCGATCATGAAAAATTGATTTTAATGTCACAGGTGCTCGCAAGACTATAAGTATGGATTTTGAACAAATTGAAAATAAATTATTAATTGATTGTAAAAACTGCACGAAACAAGAATCTCAGCACTGTGAAGATTGTGTGGTTACCTTTTTACACAAAGACGTTGAGTCAACTGCGGTAGTAATTAATTTAGATGAATACCGGTCTATCAAGACAATAGTTGATTCAGGCTTGGTACCTCCGTTGCGCTATTCGGACTCAAGAAGGGTTTTTTAACGTTACTACCTCATAAAATTCCATAATGAGCGTTGAGCCGAATAACAATTTGAAAGTTGACTATTTTGAAAAGATTTCAGATCTAGCGACACACTTAGGTCTAACTGCATTAGGTGTCACTAGTGCAGAACCCTTTGTGGAAACACGGACTGAGATTGAACGAAGAAAAGAACTTGGACTTCATGGAGGAATGCAGTTCACTTTTCGAAATCCTAAACGTTCAACTACGCCAAAGATGATAATGGGAGAAGCAAACTCTTTGATTGTTGGAGCTCTTAGGACTCCGGCGCCGCGCCTTGAAAAAGCAAACACTGATGCAGTGAGAATAGCGGCGTATGCGCGAAAGGATTATTACAGTGTCCTTCGCAACGCTCTTTCTGTGATTGCTGAAATGTTGAAAAAAGACGGTTGGAAAGCACAAGTAGTTGCAGATGAAAATTCATTGGTTGACCGTGCTGCAGCTATTCGAGCAGGTATCGGATGGCATGGCAAGAATGGTAATGTTTTGATTCCCGGACATGGTAGCTGGTTCGTTTTAGGTTCGATTGTAACGAATATTGAACTTCCGCATAGTGAAAAAGTTCAACAAGATTGTGGTGTTTGCAAACGTTGCATCGATGCTTGCCCCACGGGAGCAATTATCGAGCCGGGAGTAGTGGATGCCAGAAAATGCATTGCATGGCTGGTGCAAGCTCCGGGAATAATCCCACATGAGTATCGAGAAAGCATTGGGCAGCGTATTTATGGCTGTGATGATTGTCAGGAGATATGTCCTGAGGGCAGGGAAGGGCGCGATGTCGAATTTGATCAAGATGTTGAAGCGGATTACCCCGTGGAACAGATATTAGAAGCTGAAGATGAAGAACTTCTGGAACGCTTTTCTTCTTGGTATATAGCAGAGAGGAATCCCAGATATTTGAGACGCAACGCACTTGTTGCAATTGGAAATTCCAACGAAACTGAGAATATTGCGTTCAAGTCTCTTTTGAATCGATATTTGTTAAATCCCGACCCTTTACTAAGAAGCCATGCGGCGTGGGCCAGTATTAGATTAGGCCACAAAGAACTTGTAGATCTAGCAAAAAATGATTCCGACCCTCTTGTGTCGGAAGAAGTTGTCTTGGCTGAGCTTGAAGGCTCCATATGAGAAAACATTTACTTATTTCAAATGACTTTCCACCGAAGGTTGGAGGTATTCAATCGTATTTGTGGGAGTTGTGGAGACGTTTACCATCTGAAGATTTTTCGGTTTACACCACACCTTTTTTAGATGATATTGAATTTGACATGGAACAGCCTTTCAGAATAGTCAGGTCCACTAAAAAGGTTTTGCTGCCCACTCCATATATAAATAGAAAAGTTCAAAAGTTTAGTAAAGAATTAGGAGCCGAATTAATAGTTTGGGACCCAGCATTTCCACTGGGTATTTCTGCTCCTAAGAGTCGCACTCCGTATGCAGTTGTTCTTCACGGAGCAGAATTAGCGATTCCTGGAAAGTTACCCATTGCTAAATCACTCCTAGTCAACACTCTAAAAAAGGCCTCTTTGGTTATTTGCGCAGGTACTTATCCAGCGGAAGAAGCAGAGAAGATAGCGAAACAAAGTTTACCTTTGGCTATCATTCCACCCGGTGTCGATATCGAACGATTCCGTCCCGCTGTCCCCGGAGAGAAAGAGAAAATACGAAAAGATCTTAAATTGCCTGACACTTCACCGGTTCTTCTTGCACTTACCCGTTTAGTCCCTCGAAAAGGGATAGATGTTTTAATTGAAGCGGTGAAAATTCTCAAGAAAGATTACCCCGAGTTGCTATTACTAATAGGTGGAATTGGTCGTGACTTGAAACGACTAAAAGACCTGGCGAGAGATTCAGAAGAGAACGTAAGATTTCTTGGAGAAATTTCAGAGGAATTTTTACCTGAGTTATACAGAGCTGCTGATATTTTTTGCATGCCGTGTCGTTCGCGTTGGGGCGGTTTGGAGCAAGAGGGTTTTGGAATAGTTTTTTTAGAAGCTGCATCATCGGGTATTCCTCAAATTGCAGGCAAAAGTGGAGGGTCATCAGATGCTGTATCAAATAATGAAACAGGTTTTATTATTGATGACCCTAGAGATCCGAGACAACTGGCAAAGTCGATTGAAACTCTTTTGCAGGATCCAACAAGATTGGAACTCATGGGGTCGAATGCGCGTAAACGTGTCGAGGATAATTTTTCTTATGAGCAGCTATCAAAAAGTCTCATTGAGGCACTGGATTCCGCGACTCTGAAGTAGAATTTACACGGAGGCCAATATGAGCGATCATGCATATCAGCGAAGGATAATCAAAGCTTCTCCGCAGCGATGTTTCGACATGGTGTCAGACGTGGAAAAACTCTCCGACTGGGCCGATGACATCAAAGAAGTGAAGATTTTAGTTCATGACGATAATGGACGGCCTGGTGACGTTTCGTTCCGTGCGGCGGCAATGGGGAGAAGTACTAATTACATACTCAGGTATAGCTATGGTTCTAATCCACTTAGGATCTCATGGCGTCTGATCGAAAGTGACTTAATTCAGAGAATGAATGGCAACTATGAATTTCACCCTTCTGGTGAAGATGATGCAGAAACTGAAGTTGTCTACGACCTTGATGTTGACTTATTAGTTCGTTTACCCGGTTTTGTTAAACGAAGGGCTGAAAGCAAAATAGTTCATGCTGCAGTAGATGATCTGAAGAAGAGACTTGAGTCGAAAAGCTAGGTCTAGTAACGGTTTTTAAAGTTCCGCGAAAGTTTAATTGATGCTTCTCTCCACCGCATCAAGCCAGTTTTTGTAGAGTTCTTCAGTGAGAGGGTTATTAACGTCTGGTAAAAATGGTTCATCTCCCTTCCATAGTGTCTGAATTTCTTCTAATGACTCCCATATTCCAGAGGCTAATCCAGCAAGATAAGCAGCACCCATAGCTGTTGATTCGGTGTTGGAGGAACGGATAACAGGAATTTTTAGTTGGTCAGCTTGGAATTGCATTAGTAGATCCATTACTGCAGCTCCACCATCAACTTTTAGGCTCTCCGGAGTTAATGAGGCATTCTTTTTAATTGCTTCGAGGACGTCACGAGTTTGAAAAGCCATTGATTCAATTGTGGCTCTTGCTAGCTCGGCTTTTCCAACTCCACGTGTCAACCCAACAATAATTCCACGAGCAGAAGGATTCCACCAAGGGCTGCCTAGCCCTGAAAAAGCGGGAACTATTATTACGCCTCCATTACTTGTGCAGGTTTTAGCTAGCTCTTCGAGTTCTGAAGATTCTTTTATTATTTCAAGCTGATCACGAAGCCATTGAACTGTCGCCCCTGTCGAGAAAATAGAACCTTCGACTGCATATGTAAGAGGTGACTCAGAGTTCAATTGCCAAGCAACTGTAGTTATTAGTCCATCGTTAATTTGAGGTGTTTCTTCACCTATGTTTGTGAGAATAAAAGAACCAGTTCCATAAGTATTTTTAGTGTCACCAGGCTTAAAGCAGACTTGACCAAAGAGGGAAGACTGTTGATCCCCAATCGCACTTCTAATTGGCACTTTTTTACCTAAAGGGCCTCCAGTTGATGTTGAACCAAAGTAACCAGAGGTTGCGCGTATTTCTGGAAGTGAGTCGACAGGGACAGAAAATATATCACATAGTGAATTGGACCATTTTCCTTCCTTCAAGTCGAACAGCATGCTTCGTGATGCATTCGATGGCTCAGTTGCATGGACTTCTCCGTTAGTAAGTTTCCAAATTAACCAAGAGTCCACTGTCCCTAAGCAGAATTTTTTATCAGAGTTGACTGAAGAGGATTTGATCATCCATTCAAATTTCGATGCAGAGAAATATGGATCCAACACTAATCCTGTCTTAGACCTGATTTCACTCAAGTGTCCTTCTCTTGTCAACTCTTGACAGCGTTCTGTTGTCCTTCGATCTTGCCAAACAATTGCATTATGTAAAGGTTTTCCAGAGGCATGGTCCCAAATTACGGCAGTTTCACGCTGATTAGTTATTCCGATTGAAGCAACTTCATATCCCATTTGATCGACTTGTTGTGAGACTTCTTTTAGTGTTTTTGCAGCGGCTTGCCAGATTTCTTCAGGGTCGTGTTCGATAAGACCAGGTTCAGGGTATATCTGAGAGAATTCTTTCTGTGAGATAGCAATAATTTCACCAGATGAACTCACTGCTAGTGTCCTGACACTTGTAGTACCTGCATCTAAAGCTAGAACTACTTGCAATTTTATTCCTCCCGTATTTATGAGAAATCTTCGTTAGTCATGAAACTTGCGTAATTGCTACATAGTACAGGAGCACCTTCTTCAGGAGGGTCGCCATCGGTAACGGGAGCATTTATAGCTTCAAGCGAATCATTTTGTCTAACCATGATTTGAACAAAGGAAATATCTGCACCGGCTATTAGTTCAGATGCTGTACAGACGAGCATTGCAAAAGCAAGACGGTTGCTCTTCGAGTCATCCTGAGGGAAACCGTCGAGACTGTCTAGGTGTATTTCAAGTAAAGTATTTTCTAGAATTGCGCCTATGACTTTACTGCCTTCAGCAAAAGGTGAAACGAGTTGTGTTTCTTGTTCAGTTAAGGTCGGGCCAGCCAACACTTGATCGAGTATGACATTGATTGAGCCATCGCCAGATATTTCACGATTTACTGACTCGAGTTTCATTTCGCCGTCTTGGTTAGCTTTCGCCAGGAATATTTTTACGGTCTCCTTTGGAGCGGGAGGTTGTGTGGTTGTTGAAGCAGCGGGTAATAGAGCATCAGGTAAATTTGCTGAAAGGTCTCTCGGGTTGTCGTCAAGAGGAATGCTGCATGCAAGGGTCAGAGATAGGATAAATAGCAGAGTCAGGGTGTGTAAAGTATTTTTCATCAGAGTTCCTCTTTTACAATAGGTAATTCGATCACAAAGCGTGAGCCTGTATTTGCTCTTGTCGCTTTTAGATTCTCTACCCATACTTTTCCGCCATGAAGTCGAACATCCTCTTGTACGAGGCTGAGACCTAGACCTGTTCCTCCGTCATCACCGCGTTGACCGCTAGTTGAACCTCTGGAAAAACGGTCAAAAATAATTTTTCGTTCTTCTGTTGAAATTCCCGGTCCAGCATCCTCTACAGCAATTTGAATTGAATTTTCATTTGTTGCAACTTCTATCACAGTTGGCCCATTTCCATAACGGTGAGCATTGTCTAAGAGGTTAGAGAGGGCTCTAGCTAGACGTCGTTTATCAACATTGATGAGCAGGGAATCTGCTTCGGTAGGGAGTATGAAATTGATTGACTCGTCATTTCTTGTTGCTGCCCGTATGAACTGAGTTACATTAACCTCTTCCAGTTCGAGCGAGGCAGCGCCCGCATCGTAACCAGATATTTCTAGAAGTTCAGAAACTAGACGGTTGAATCGTTCAAGGTCACGTGATAGTAGGTCAAGTGCAGTTTGTGACCTCTCTGAGAGTTCGTTTTTTCTTGACTCGAGAACTCCAACGCTTGCCTTAAGTGTGGTGAGCGGGCTTCTTAATTCATGACTTACTTCGGAAGCGAAGCGAGCATCCCGATGAATACGTTCCTCGAGGGCTCTAGCCATTTCATTAAAAGATTCAGATAGTCGGTCTAGATCGGGGTCACTTTGTCGAATCAATCTGGTGTCTAGTCGCCCACCAGCGATAGCTTCTGCTGCCTCTCTAACGCTTCTTAGCGGTCGTAGGGTTCGGCGGCTTATCCACCACCCTAGAAGTGCGGCAAGAGAAGTTACACCTGTTCCAGCTCCGAAGAGAATTATCCGTAGGTCGTAAAGGGTTTCTTCTAGGTCTGTTAAGTCAACTACAGCAAAATATGCTGCGTCAAACACTTGAAGTGGAATTCCAAGGACGAGGCGAGTTTTACCATTAATTTCAGCTCTTAATTGTCCGGCATTAAGTTCCGTAACGCGTTTTAAAATATTCTCTGGTATGTCGTCTCTGTCTAACTCTTGGGAGGGAAGCCAGTCATTTCCAAGTCGTATTAAGCGCTGGCTTCCTTCGATTTTCGTCATTGAATCTACAATCGATGGAAGGTCCTCCACGGAAGAGTCTGGTGTTAACTGATTTGACAAACGAGTGGCATTTGTTGATGCAAAAGCTGATGCAGCATTTTCACGACTATCGATAAGTTGTTGCCGGGTTAGAACAAGAGTTACTCCTGAAAGCCCTATTGATACTAGCAAACCTCCGACAGCGAAAAAGAGAGAGATTCTGGTACGTAGGCCTAGTTTTACTTTGTAAGAAATAATTTCGTTTTGTTCCTGTTTTGTATTTGACATCATTTGGTCAACTTTTCAACAGACATTAAAACTGGGTTTGAAGCTTGTAACCCATTCCCCTTACAGTCACAACATACCTTGGATTAGCAGGGTCTATTTCTACTTTTGTTCTTAGGCGTCTTACGTGAACGTCGACAAGTCGACTATCTCCGAAATAGTCATAGCCCCAAACTCGCTCAAGTAAGTCTTCACGACTTAGAACTTTTCCAGAACTAGTAGCCAGTTCGATCAAAAGTTTAAACTCGGTGCGTGTTAAATGAACCTCTTTGCCATTAATACGAACCAGTCCTTCATCGGCAATTATTTCCAGCTGGTCAAATGAGAAATTTGAAGTCGTACCTATTGTTTTAGATCTTCTAAGCAATGCTCTAACGCGCGCTGATAGTTCTTTTGGATCAAACGGTTTTCTTAGGTAGTCGTCTGCTCCAGCTTCCAGGCCTGCCACTACATCGTGGCTGTCTGAGCGTGCTGTGACCATGACTATTGGGACGTCACCTAAGCGACGTATTTTTCTACAGACTTCAAATCCATCGATCCCTGGAAGCATGATGTCTATCAATACAACATCACTGGGCTGTCTGGAGAATGAGGCTAAAGCATCTTCTCCGTTGGAGGTTTCTTCAACTTCCCAGCCTTCCTCCTGAAGGGCAAGACTTACGGCAGTTCGAATTCTTTCGTCATCTTCTACAGTTAGAATTCTTACACTCATACTTTAATGTTGCCTCATTTCTTGGGTAGTTGCGGCATTTTGTAGGGATTGAAATTTTTCTATGATCTCACTTTTAGAGAGTTGACTGATTTTAAAAGGTTTTTAAAATCAAAAGAAAAGAAAGTTATGAGTAATCTATCTGATTATTTATTATTAATTCCACCACTTGATCTATTAGGTATTTAGACGAAGCTACTGTGATCGTACTCTCGGAAATTTCTGACGAGCTTTTCAATACAGTTACCTCTGATTTTTTAAAGTCACCAGATTCTGTTGGATTGATGGTCATTACTACACCACCGGCATTTTTTACAAGAGCATGACCTGCTGATATATCCCATGGGGAGAGCCCATGTTCGAAAAATGCGTCCACGCGACCACAAGCGACTGATGCGAGGTCGAATGCCGCTCCGCCAATTCGGCGGATGTCTCTAATTTTCGGCAAAATTCCAATCAGGCTTTCTGCTTGAATACCTCTGTATTCAGAGTCGTATGAGAAACCTGTAGCGATTAATGCGTTAGAGAGTTCTTTTGTTTCACTTACTTTAACTCTTTTGCCATTACGGGTCGTTCCGCTGGAAGGTGAAGCAGTAAATAGTTCATTCAGTAGAGGGGCGTATATTGCTCCGACTTTTGTCTCATGGTCAATTTCAACTCCTACTGATACTGAAAATCCTGGGTGACCGTAAACAAAATTTGTTGTTCCATCTACAGGGTCGATGAACCAGCGGATGTTATTTTTGCCTTGAACATGAGTTCCTTCTTCACAGATTATTTCATCATTTGGCCTTCGAGAAGTGATGTACTCAGTGATTTGCTTCTCGGACCATTCATCAACCTCAGTTACTAGGTCAGTTGTTGACTTCTTTGAAGTTAATGTGTGACGGTCTCCGAGTTTTTTACCAACTTTTTTTCCTGTCCTTTTCGCAATTTTTGAGGCCAGAGTTCTCAAATCTTCTTCGATTGATTTATTGTTCAATTGGAAATCTTTCACGTGCTGTTTGTTGACGTTCGGCAGTCTTCCATTCTGACATAGCTTTAAGAGCTAAGTTTGTAACTACCGATACACCTCCAGCAGCCAGTACAGCCGAACCTAGACCTATAGAGCCTGAAAGTGTCTCGCATCTATTTTCACACTGCAGATCTGTGACTGCATATCCGACTAGACCCCCGCATAATCCGGAAATAGTAATTGCAAGAATCGCTAAAATTCTTGCTTTCACTGATGGAACTGAAGAAGTTGACATGGAAATTAACACTCCTGATTTTGCACTAGTGAGTAGATGGTAACTTTAGGATATAGGCCAGAATTGCTACTTAATTAGGTGAAGAATATTGGTATGAAAAATCAACCCTTTCGAAACTGGTCGGTTGTAGGGGGCATCATTAGAAAAGACTTGGACATTCTATTAGTTGCTAATCGACGTAGAGGTAACTTGCATCTTAGAAAAAGAGGTGGAATAGAGTGGACTCCACCTGGAGGTGTTATTGATCAGGGTGAGAGTGCAATAGATGCATTGGGGCGCGAGGTGCTTGAAGAGACTGGTCTGAAGGTATCGACTTGGTCTGAGTCGATTTACGGGGTGACTGTAAATTTTCTGGAACAGAACATGGCTTTAGAGGTTGAAGTTTTTGAAGCGATTGATTGGACCGGCTCGCTACTTATAAACGATCCGGATGGAATTGTTGAAGATGCTGAATTTTTCTCTCCGAAAATTTCTGAAACTATATTAAGAGATTCGCCAGTTTGGGTCAGAGATCCAGTCCTTGCGTATCTAAATGACGAAATACCCTATGAAAAAACTTTTAGCTATACAGTTCGATTCGATAAATTAGGTCATTTGATGGTGGAACACAAACAGTGACAACCCCGATACTGCATGTAGATATGGATGCCTTCTTTGTTTCTGCTGAGTTAGTCCGCAGGCCAGAGTTACGAGGTTCTCCTGTCCTCGTAGGTGGTACTGGTAACCGTGGCGTCGTAGCAGCAGCTTCCTACGAGGCTAGGTCTTATGGTATTTTTTCAGCGATGTC
>PABN01000046.1 GCA_002699555.1 Dehalococcoidia bacterium | reverse complement strand
TGGTAAATCGACTTTAATGAAAATGCTCATCGGGCTAGTACTGCCTGATGGGGGTGGAATAAAAGTTGACGGCAAACCGGTAACGATACGTGATCCACTAGATGCTTCTGCATTGGGCATAGGGATGGTTCATCAGCATTTCAGTCTCGTAGAGGCTCTCACAGTCTGGGAAAATGTCGCACTGGGTGATAACAATAAGCTTGATAGGAACGAAACTCGAGAACGAGTTGCAGATTTGAGCTTGCAGTATGGGCTTGATGTAAATCCAGATGACCGTGTAGAGGATTTACCGGTCGGAATGAGGCAACGAGTTGAACTTCTCAAGTGTTTGCGTAAAGATCCTAGTGTTCTGATCCTTGATGAGCCCACCTCGGTATTGACCCCAGAAGAGTCGGAGCAGTTGTTTGCTTCTTTAAGAAGGGTTGTAGAGGAAGAGAATCGTGCTGTGGCCTTAGTTAGTCATAGATTGTCAGAAGTTCTGCAAGCCACTGACCGGATAACCATTATGCGCAATGGGGCTGTTATAGAAAGATGTTGGACAAGAGACACAGATGCTCACTCATTGGCTCGTGGAATGGTCGGACGTGATGTCGATGTTGGTTTTACGGAAGCAAAACAGTCAAGAAAAGATTCGTCGAAAGTTTCTTCAGATACTTCTGAAGAAAATGTCGAAGAAAGTGAAAAGAAGTTCGTTCTAGAGCTAAGCGATGTTGTTACATCGTCAAGCTCAGGTATCCGAGAACTAGATGGTTTCAGTCTAGGGGTAAAGGCTGGGGAAATATTTGGCCTTGCAGGGGTAGAGGGGAATGGTCAAAGCGCATTAGTTGAAGTTTTATCAGGCTTGAGGACAGTTTCATCAGGAAGCGTTTTTCTCCAAAGGAAAGAAGTCTCTCACAATAATTTTGGTCGCTTAGCTAGAAATGGTGTTGCAGTTATACCTGAAGATAGGCATGACTCAGGAGTGGTATTAGGAATGTCAGTAGCAGAAAATTTACTTTTTTCTAATTTAGAAGAAGGCTACAAGTATGGCTTATTAAACAAGTCGAGAAGAGATAAAAGAGCTAGAGAGTTAATTGAGAAATTTGAAATAAATTGCACTGGACCGGAGGCCCCTCTTTGGTCTCTGTCAGGCGGCAACCAACAAAGAGTGGTGCTCGCAAGAGAAACAAGTGACAAACCTATAGTTTTGATTGCCTCGCAACCCACTAGGGGATTAGATGTAGGTGCAATTGAGTATATGACAGGACAGTTGCAAGAATTGGCAAAATCTGGAGTGGGAGTTTTGTTGATATCCAGTGAGTTAGACGAAATCTTCTCGCTCGCTGATCGTATCGGAGTTATTTTCAGAGGCAAATTGGCGGCTTCAATGAATCGGGAAGATGCCAATCGACAAAGCTTGGGTTTGTTAATGGGCAGGGGAGAGGTTTAAAAATTGTCTTTAAAGCTGAGTTCATCCTCTTCAGTAAAGAGAAAGGGTGAGATATTATTCCTGTACGCTTTTAGCGTTTTAGTTGCACTTGTCTTGTCAGCGTTAATTGTTGAGGCTGTAGGGGCAAACTGGTCTGACGTTTCGAATGCACTTTTAGATGGCAGTTTTAGAAAACCAGGAAGATGGGGCAGAACTCTTGGTTCAGCAGTACCGCTGGCGATGGTTGCAGTTGGAACGATAATAAGCACCAAAGTTGGATTGATAAATATCGGTCAAGAAGGACAAATGCTTGTGGGGGCAGCATTTGCGGCTTATATGGGTGCTCATACCCCTGGTCCTGGACCTTTAGTTATTTTTATTGTTATTATCTCGGGTTTTGTAGGCGGGGCTTTTTGGTCGGGTTTAGCAGGGGCTTTAAGGTATTGGCGTAATGTTCCTGAGGTTTTAACCACTCTTCTATTGGTAACAGTGGCAGCAAATTTTGTTGGCTACGGATTGAAAAATACTTGGCTTTTGCTGGATCCAGATGCTGCAGTAGGGAATCGAACACAAGTCAGCCAACAACTTGATCCAGATTCTCGACTTCCAAGAATAGATATTTTTGGGAACAACTTTTCAATTAGTGTCATCATTTCCTTGCTTTTGATAGCTCTTACCTTTTGGCTTTTGTCGCAAACCATTGTCGGATTCAGACTTGATGTGGTGGGACAAAATCAAAAAGTTGGCAGAAGATTTGGGATTAGTGAGGTGAGACAAGGCTTCGCTGCTATGTGTGCATCGGGTGGTTTTGCAGGTCTTGCCGGAGCGTTGATGCTTGCCAGTGGAGACTTTGCAAAATTTCGACTAGTTCCAGGGTTTACCGTAAATTTGGGCTGGACTGGTCTTTTGGTTGCCTTAGTTGCGCGTGAAAAAGTGCTAGCAGTTATTCCTGTAGCACTTATTTTTGCAGGTTTAAGAACAGGGTCAAGTTTTCTAGCTGCCACTGGGGTTGAGCGAAGGGTTACAGATGTTGTTCAAGGGCTCCTAGTTTTGGCTCTTTTAGTCCCACCCGCTGTCTTATTTATAAGAGATCGGCGAAGAAAACTAGCCCAAGTAGAGAGTAGAACATAGATATGGGCTTTTTGGAAGCTATTTGGGATGTCATGTCTACGGAGTCTGCTTACACGGCAGCAACACGTTTTGCAGCAGTATTGGTTTTTGCTGCAGTAGGTGAGTGGGTTGCAGAGAGATCTGGGACTTTAAATATCTCTGTTGAAGCAATGATTCTTGCAGGAGCATTTGCAGGTGCAATGGGCTATGACTGGACAGAGAACGTGATGGTCGGAATTTTACTTGGAATGGGAGCGGGTTTGATTGTCTCATTTGTACAGGCACAAATGAGTCATCGCTTAACCGCTGATCAGTTCGTAGTGGGACTTACTTTGAATATCTTGTTTTTGGGAGTAACAAGTTTCCTTTACGCTCAATGGAAACCTTCGTCACGTGTAGCATCGAAATTGGAAATCCCTCTATTAAGCGACATTCCCCTTATTGGTAAGGCTTTGTTCGGACAAGCTTGGCCATTTTTGCTTTTGTATTTGCTCATACCTTTTGCATGGTGGCTGGTATACAGGACTCGATGGGGTTTAGAAGTCAGAGCAGTCGGTGAGAATCCTCAGGCAGCGGACGTCAGTGGTATTGATGTGAACAAAAGGCGGAGAGAATCGATTTATTTTGCGGGAATATGTTCCGGGATGGGTGGGGCATACCTACTTTTGGGTCAAGTTGGAAGATTCGATGACGGAATAGTTGCGGGTCGGGGATTTATTGCACTTGTTGCAGTCATCTTCGGTGGATGGACTCTTAGAGGAACAATCTTTGGTTGTTTACTTTTTGGATCCGTACTGTCTTTCCGGTTGACTCTTCCAGGCTTAGGGTATGAGTTGAATACTGAACTAATGAGCTCTCTGCCTTTCTTGGTGACAATCGTTGCGATGGCAGCTTTTGCCCATAAGGTCAGACCACCAGGGTCTTTAGCTAGACCATTTGTTAGAGGTTTGAAATGACAGTCAAGTTAGGAGATAAAAAATGAAAGCAGTTTTTTATACTGAACCTGGAGGTGTTGAGGTTTTAAAGTACCAAGATGTTGCTGACCCTTCACCGGGCCCAGACGACGTGGTTGTAGACGTTGCAGCGACTTCGTTGAATAGGCTCGATGTCTTACAGCGGAATGGCTGGTTCCAAATGCCAGGATTTTCATATCCACATATTGCAGGTATGGATATCGCCGGAACAGTTTCTGAAATTGGGGAAGAAGTTTCTGATGTAAAGGTTGGAGACCGTGTAGTTGTTGATCCCTCTCTTGCTGGTGTTTCAGAGGGTTCTT
Source organism: Dehalococcoidia bacterium (assembly GCA_002699555.1). Taxonomy (GTDB): domain Bacteria; phylum Actinomycetota; class Acidimicrobiia; order Acidimicrobiales; family MedAcidi-G1; genus MedAcidi-G1. The sequence continues at coordinate 39,417 of PABN01000046.1, read as the reverse complement.
CTCATGCGGGAAGAGGAGATCTTTTTGGTGACTTGGGAATAATCGGAGCGAATGCCGATGGTGGTTATGCAGAAAAATGTCTTGTCCCGTCAACGCATGTATATCTGATGCCAGATGACATGGATTTCAATGATGCGGCCACTTTCCCTACTTGTTATTTGACAGCGGCGCATGCTCTTTTCAAAGTTGGGAAGCTTCAAGAAGGAGAAACAGTAATTATCCATGCTGCGGGGTCAGGCGTCGGTGTAGCAGCCATACAACTTGCAAAGAATTCAGGAGCAACAGTTCTTGCTACTGCAGGTTCGGAAAGTAAGTGCGAAAAAGCATTAGCCCTAGGAGCCACTCATGCTATGAATAATAGAGAGGGTGATGTTGCAGGATGGGCACGTGAGTTAACGAATGGAGCGGGTGTAAATATGGTGATGGATTGTGTGGGAACAGCTCTTTTTGGAGCCTCTCTTTTTGCTTTAGGGGTTCATGGTCGTTTAGTCAACTGTGGAAATGCATCAGGTGATGAGGCCGTTATTCCTTCGCTTGGCTATGTATTCCATTCTGGAATTACGATCCACGGCTCAGACCCTTATGAACCGAGTGAATTTTCTCCTGCTTGGAAAGAGTTTTGCTCTGGTGAGTATAAGGTAGAAATTGACTCTGTTTTTCCTTTAGAGAATGCTGGTGAAGCTCAAGAAAAAATGTTGAGCGGTGACTTCTTCGGAAAAATTGTTCTGAATCCTTGAATTATGGCTGTCGACGCTCCATACCCTGAAATAAAAAAAACACATACGATGGCGCATAAAGGTCGCCCTTGGACAGATTACAAACCACCACCCGCAGCACCTGTTTGGAGCGTTATAGAGGGACTGGGTTCTTACTATATTTTACTTGCTGCAATAGAGTTAGATGTTTTCGACACTCTTGAATCAACAGGGCCAGTAAAAGTTGAAGTTTTGTCGAAGAAACTTAAAGTCTCTAAACCTCATCTCCAATCTTTACTTGACTCCTTGGTTGCGCTTGGACTTTTAGATCAATTTGTGAATGTTTACGAATTGAATGACACAGCTAAAAGGTATTTAACAAGCAATGGCCCAGCATCGATGGCAAATTTGATCTCGATAGCTCCTGGTCCTCATAATAATTGGAAGTCTTTGGCTGAAACTATTCGTAATGGAACTCCGAGTACTCCTATAGATAACGATCCGGCTTCTTTTTATGTACCTCTTGTTGAAGGTACCTTCACAACAATTTTCAGAGCAGCAACTCGCTCGGATTTGAAAATTCGCTATAGCAATATTAAAGCCCCCCATGTTCTTGATTTGGGAGCTGGGGGCGCACCTTGGTCTATAGCAATTTTGAAAGCATGTCCTGAAGCGACAGCAGTAATTAATGACTTGTCGCAGGTTCTGGAGGTGGCTAAGAATAAAGCAAGAGAGCATGAAGTGGCAGAACGTTGCGAGTTCAGACCAGGAGACTTCCATAAACTTGAGCTTGAGAGAGACTCATACGATTTCGTGGTACTGGGCCACGTCTGTAGGACAGAGGGCGAAGACGGAGCGAAGAGTCTAATAGAACGTGCTTTTTTATCATTAAAACCCGGAGGAAGATTGTTATTAGCTGACTATTTCATCGACATAGAAAGAAAGTTTAATCCACACGGTGTTTTAATGGGGATGACAATGATGACAAGCACTAAGAAAGGTTTTCCCATAACAAATGAACAGGCAACCACGTGGCTACGAGAAGCAGGGTTTAACTCTTTGCGTTTAATTGAGCCAATTGGTTTTCAGTTTTTGTATGTAGCAACAAAGCCAATCTGTTAATAGGAGGATCAATGAGAGAGCAAATAGACACTCTAATAAAGGCATGGTACGTCGTGACTATGAATGAGACGCGTGACATCATTCAAAATGGCGCTGTCGCAGTAAATAATGGATTGATAGTAGAAGTTGGGAAATCAGTAGATTTAGAAAACAAATTTGATGCGAAAGAGACTCTAGGTAGTGACCGCTTTGTTTTAACACCAGGCATGGTTAATACTCATATACATATAACAGGTGAACCTTTGACCAGAGGCTATGTCCCTGACGACACTCCTTTTGAAGAAAACGTTTTTGAGTGGCTTTGTCCACTTTATTCTGTGTACACGGCAGAAGAAGAAAGACTGTCAGCACAACTGGCTTCTGTGGAAATGTTGAAATCAGGCACAACGACGTTTTTAGAAGCTGGAACAATACGTTTTTTAGATGATGTGTTTGAAGCTCTTGAAGAAGTTGGGATTAGAGGACGCTTAGGCAGATGGATCTGGGATTTACCTCCTGAACCGGATGTATACAAACAGGACACTGATGAATCAATAAATCTTTTGCAGTATCAGTTAGATAAGTACAAAAATGTTGCGCAAGGAAGACTTGGAGCTTGGTCTACTTTGGTTGGCCATACGACCTGCTCTGATCCGTTATGGAGAGCTGCTCGAGAACTAGCCACGGAGCACAACACGGGTATGAGTTTCCACATGTCACCTGCGAAATTAGACCCAGATTTCTTTATATCTGAATTTGGACATCGCCCTATGGTTCACCTAGATGAACTGGGGATTCTTAATGATGATGTGGTAATGACGCATTGTGTTCAAGTAGATGATAAAGAAATTTCGGTAATGGCTAATTCGGGTGTGCATGTGTCTCATTGTCCCACCACGGCTCTAAAAGTTAGTTATGGGATCACTCAAGTGGGAAAGATTCCTGAGATGAAAATGGCAGGTATAAATGTTGCTATTGGAACTGATGGAAACAACGCTTCTAACTACTCCGACTTAATGAGAGCTACATATTTGGTAGCAGGCTTATTTAAGGACAGTAGACAAGATCCACAAATGTTTCCTGCAGAAATCGCTTATGAGATGGCGACATTAGGAGGGGCAAAAGCAATGCAGCTCGAGAATGAGATAGGTTCACTTGAAATTGGTAAGAAGGCTGATTTAGTTCTTCACGACACAGACAGACCAGAGTGGAGACCGTTACTAAATGTTATGAACCAACTCGTATGGTCAGCCGATGGGAGAGGTGTCCACACGGTTTTAGTAGATGGAGTCAAAGTAGTAGAAGAAGGACGAGTCACGGCATTTGATGAAGAGAAATTTTATGCAGATTGTCAGGATGCTGGAGAAGCAGTAGTTCAGCGTTCAGGCCTGCCTGACAAGTCAAAGTATCCAATTTTGTGAATTCACTTACGTTTGAAGCAGAGATAACTCCTGGAATGGGTGTAGAAGAATTTTGTGACTTGGCAGCAGCTGTTGAAGACGCTGGTTTTGACCGTCTTGGAGTTTCAGATGTTGCACTTTGGCCTGACACCTACCAATTACAAGTTTTGGCGGCTCGATCTACAAAAAAGATCATGATTGGCTCAATGGTTACAAACCCGTACACAAGAAACCCTGCAGTTCATGCAAGTGCTCTAGCCACTTTAAACGACGCTTCAAATGGCAGAGCTTTTTTTGGTATTGGAGTAGGGGCTGGATTAGAAGAAATAGGAATCAATCCAGTAAGACCTGTAACCACGTTAAGGGAAACAATTACAGTCATAAATTCACTATTAAATGGTGAGGAAACCGTTTTTCATGGATCTACTTTGAATTTTAATACCTCAGGTTTGGTTACACCCTGTGTAGGAATGGTTCCAGTTGCTATAGGCACGAGAAGCCCACAAGTGATGCGTTTAGCAGGAGAAATTGCTGATATTGCCTTAGTGGGAGCTCGAAATTTGTCTCATTCTTCTGTAGCTAATTACAAACAGTGGTTGGCAGAAGGAGCAGATCGAGCAGGTCGAGATGTATCTGAAGTAAAAATTGCCCCAAGGGTGACATTATGTGTAAGTGAAGACTCAAAATTAGCTCATTCGAGTGTTAAAAGATATGCAGCACACTATTTAGAAATAGTTGGCGAAAATGGCCCTCAGGTTGAAAAAGCAAGAAAAAATCAGATCTTCGAAGCACTTTCTCGCTCAAGAGGTTGGTATTTCGATCATAATCGTTTTGATGATCCCGAACTTGAGTCTCTCGTGGATGACGATTTAATTAGAGAATTTGCGATTGTTGGAACACCTCAAGAAGTAACAGAACAGCTACAGCAAGTACTAGATCTTGGTTTCTCGCAGATTAGTTGCAATCTTGCAGCGGTAAGAAGACCAGGAAATTCAATGGCAGAAGGCCTATATGAAACGATTAAAGGAAGTAGTTCAGCGCTCCAAATTTTGCGGAAAAAAAATTGAGTTTAACCGATGTATTAATATTAGCTTTTGGTGGTCTGGCAGCTGGAGTTATAAACACCATGGCTGGAGGCGGCTCTACTATTACTGTTCCACTTTTAGTTTTTGCAGGAGTGCCTGGAACATACGCTAATGGTTCAAATAGGGTTGGAATTTTGCCAGCTTGTCTTGCAGCTATTTTTTCATTTCGACGTTTGGGAATTTCTGGTTTTAGTGATTCCAGAATTGTTTTTCTACCAGTAATTTTTGGTTCTTTGGTTGGCTCTATTGTGATCAACGAAATGGGCGATGATCAATTCGAGCGTCTTTTTGGCTTTCTGGTTATACCGATAGTTATATTGACGCTTTTGCCGCCTACACCCAAAGAAAAAGTATCTCCTTGGAATAGGTCAACTATGATTCTAATTTTTTTTGGAGTTGGACTTTATGGCGGAGCTATTCAGGCCGGTGTGGGTCTATTAATGATCTTGGCTCTTTCGCGCTCTGGTTTTGATCTTGTGGTCGCAAATAGCATCAAAGTGATGATCAACGCTCTTGTAACTCTAATTGCATTACCTGTGTTTATTTTCTCTGGAAAAATTTCCTGGGGTCCCGCTCTTGTTCTCGCAGCGGGATTGACATTAGGTGGTTGGATAGGCGCAAAGTGGACAGTTGAAGGTGGGGAAAAAGTGATTAGGTGGGTAATGGTTGTGGCTGCTTTGGGTCTTTCAGGAAAGTTATTGGGTCTATATGGGTGATTCTAAATTTGGCTAATTTTTTTATTTCTTATCCTGTCGTTTTAAACATGGAGGGTATTGCTAGTAGGTGGTTATAGGCCAGTAGGAACGAGGGTTCAGGCCAGCTGATTTAAGAAGATTTTTCTGTCTTGATTTGGCTTCATCCGTCAGACCCAATTCGTCGAAATTTTTGCATTTCTTGCCTTCCACGATTAGCTTCCCTCCAACTATTACCGAATCTATATCTGACGAACTGGCCCCCCATATTAGTTGCATTACAGGATCAGGAGCCAGTGGTTGCCACGAGGGGCCACTTGTGTCTATCAGTACCATGTCAGCGCGTTTGCCTATTTCAATAGACCCTATTTCTTCTTTGAGGCCGAGTGCTTCAGCACCACCGATCGTTATCAGTTCAAGTGCGTACTGAGCTGTTGGTTTATCGATCTCTAGTTGAGCTTCCTGCATTAAACCAGCGAACAGTCTTGCTGTTAATAAAAGATCTTTGCTGTCTCCTGCATTTTCTGTATCGCAACCAAGACAAAGCCTGCCACCTTTGGATAAGAATTCAGGGTGTCTTCCGAATTTTGTAATACCTTGACCTAGTTTCAGGTAGGCCCACGGTGAGGATGCTACTGCAGTATTGCTATGTAGAAGAGTCTCAAGTTCCGAGTTGTCAAGGTGAACTGCATGTCCGATGAGAACGTGGCTGCCCAATACGCCAAGTTCGTTGATGTGAGAAACAGGTCTCATTCCAGTTTTTTCTAGATATTTAGAGGCTTCGCCGGCATGTGGTGAAAGGTGAAAGGTCAAATTTGTTAGGTTGTCTCTTGCTAGATTCGATGCTCTTTGTAGTAGGTCGTCCGACATTAGATCATGCCCGACTAGAGTAACCCAACCTTTGACAGAAGGATGATTTTTAGTTAGTTCTATGACTTGTAGCTGTCTCTCGATTACACCATCTGTTGAATCAGCGTAGGGGCCATCGCCGATGTCCCATCCCCAAGACCCGATAGATCCACCTACTCCTACAGTTTCAAAACCTTTTAAAACCATCTCTGGAAAAGCTACAGTTCCAGCCTCGACTGTGAAGGTAATTCCACAGCGGACACTTTCGGCCAAGGATAAAGTAGCTGAGATTTCATCATCTTCTGGGCTGTGTGAAGCGTGAATAGGTACGGACCAGTCAAAAATCGCTTCAGTGTCTTTTATGGAACTGGGAATGCATGATTGAATTAAGCGGTCGCCCGTCAGGTGTTGATGCGCGTTAATTAAACCAGGTATAACCATAAAATTTTCGCTACCAATAACAGAAGCCTCAGGGTTGGAGGCTATTAGCTTTTTTTTGGTTCCAATTTCGACTATGCGGTCTTTTACGATTTTTATGGCTGCGTTTTTCAAGATCTGACGATCTTTGTCCATAGTTATGATTGTGTTTCCGTATAAAATCACGCAGTTTTTTTCTGTCACATGAACACATTAGATGAAGTATTACTGTTTTGTGGTAGACACTGAAAGAGAAAGACAATGGAAAGAAAGCTTAACTACACAGATGGATTTGTTGATAAGCCAGTTTTAAGAAATTATTGGTATGCAGTTGCTTTGTGTGATGAGGTGGAGTTAAATCCAATCTCAGTAAAACTTTTAAACGAAGATTTTGTTATTTGGAGAGAATCAAATGGTGGTCTGATTGCTGCTCCAGAAAGATGCCCCCATCGGCAAGCACCTCTATCTCATGGACATTTAGAAAATGGCTGTCTAGTGTGTCCTTACCACGGTTGGACGTTTAGCGAATTTGGGAAATGTGTAAATATACCTTCTGCAGCTGATGGTGTGCCTATACCTTCGAGAGCACACTTAGATACAGCCGAAGTCATTGAAAAGTATGGGTTGATTTGGCTTTGTCCAGGAAAACCACTTAAGCCACTTTTTGAACTAGAGGAAGAACTTGACCCTTCTTTTAGAAGGATAAATACTGAAGTGCAAAAGTGGGAAGTTGCAGCCACACGCATGGTCGATAATTTTCTAGATATAACCCATTTCCCTTACGTGCACGCAGGTACTTTTGGCGCAGGACAAGAAACGAAAGTGCCCAATATTACTCTCGAATATTTAGATGGAGATTTTTTTGGTTATCGCTACGATATTTTGGCCGCAAACCCAGAAGAAGCTAAAAGCACTTCAGGCTCAAACGAAGAGTCTGTTGAGAGGTCGATGAGTAGTGGATTTAATTTGCCACTAACTGTTAGAAGCACGATTGCTTATAAATCAGGGTTAGAACATATCATTCTTCTTTTATCTACCCCGATTGATGAGACTTCCTCATATTTCACTTTCGTTATTTGGCGCAATGATGATTTCACTGTCCCAGCGGATGAGGTGATTTCATTTGATCGTGCTATTGGTGAAGAAGATCGAGTGATGTTGGAGAAACTAAGCGGTGTAATGCCTTTGGATAGGACCGCTTTAGTCAATGTCCAATCTGATAAAGCTACTGTTGAATGGAGAAGACAGTTGTCAGAGCTAATCAATGGTTGAGTCTGAGTTCAAAAATTACTATTCGAGCATTGACATGGATTTAGCTGTAATCCACTCTCCAGAAATAACTGGTTCATAAGAAGATTTTTTGTCTTCATTTACTGTTGTGGGAATAGTTTTTATTTCAGCTGTATAACTTGGCTGGAAAAAAAAGGGAATTGAAATCCTGTCGCGCTTACGGTAATTAGAATCTTCCGGAACAACTACTCGATGAAGAGTGGAAGTCCACCTATCATTCGTCCACCGAGCTAGAAGGTCACCGATGTTTACTACGTAGCCATTTTCAACGAGTCCCACATCAACCCATTGGCCTTGTACTGCAATTTGTAAACCTGGTATCTGTTCTGGAGCAACAATTGTGAATGCCCCGTAGTCAGTATGTTCTCCACGTCTTAGCTGCCCTGAAGACACTTCGTTTGTTACAGGCGGATACCAGTTCGCCATTAAGAGGGAAGTAGGGTTTTCAAATTTGTCGTCAAACCAATCTTCGGGAAGTTCTAAAGCAATGGACATTAGTTTTAAAAGCTCAGAACATAGATTCTCCATTTCAGCGAAATAAGTTTCATATGCGGTTTTTAAAATTTTAGGGTTTTCAGGCCAAATGTTTTCACAGAAAACAGCTTCCGCCCCAGGCACCTGGACTTTTGAACGCATTATCGGATCGTCGAACCTGCTTACATTAAATGATTCACATAAATCGGGTGGTGTTTCTATATCAAGAGTTGAAGCGAGAGCAGTGGTGTCAAGGCCTAGGTAGCCGCGAAAATGGTTAGGTCCTGGGGGAGCAACTTTAGCCTTTTCAGAAACAGGTAGCTGGAAAAATTTTCTTGAAGCATCGATCACATTTTCCAAGAATGCTCTTTCGACTCCATGCCCTATTGCCACAAAAAATCCCGTGGATCTGCATGCAGAATCGATTTTCATGGCAACTTCATGTCGATCAGATTCTGCTCCAGTAAATGCAGGCTCTAAATCAATGGTGGGCGCATGTTCCACTTTTAATTCTCCTCCAATCCGATCGGATGCCCGATTTGTTTAAGAAAGGTCAGACTGTCGAAGTAGTCAATTCGGCTTTCTATATAACCGTTCACAATTTTTAAATTGAAAACACCGTTAATTGAAATGTTATTTCCGTCTACTTCCGCTTTCATTAAATAAGAGACAAAGACTTTCTCATCAAGTGCGACCATCTCCTCACATTCGTATGTCAAATTTTTAAATTTTTCCAAAAAGCCAGGAAGTTTATTTCTGTAAGATGACCTGCCCTCGCAGGGATCTCCAAGTGCACTTGTGTGAATGTTTTTGAAATCTTCCGAGACATGTGAAGCAATTAGGTCAGGGTCTCTTTTTGCGAAAGACTCTAGATATGAAGTCGCTACTTCGATTGGGTTTCGAGTAGTTTCCATTTGATTACTTCGTTAACTCCTGAAATGTCGCGTAAACCCCCTGATCGAAGGAAAATTCAAGAGTGTTACCATCTGGGTCTTTCGCCATAAAAATCCATCCTATTGGTGGAGGCATTTCTTGAACTGGCATTACAAGGGACCCGGCAGCTTGCATTTGTTCTGCTGCTTCTTTGAGGGATTCCAGACTGGGTAGCTCTATTCCAAAGTGAGCGAAAGGTCCTAGAACGGTATTCGGTGCATCAGCAAAAGGATCCTTATCGGGAAAAAATTGAGACAGGACCAGAAGAAAAGGTGAGTCTGGATTGTCTTTATGACCAAGCCAAGCTGCATAGCCCATCTCGTCTTCACGTTGAGTTATGAGCGACAAGGGGGTATTTGCCGTGTACCACTCAATGGTTGCATTTATGTCTTTGACCCTTAGAGCGACGTGTGTCCATCTGGCCTCAGGAGGGTGGATGTTGTAGGTGGTTTTCATGAGATTTCTTCCTGTTTGTTATTCAATTGTCCAGCCATCTGGGATGAGTGCTTCTCCTATGACTTGATGCGTTTCTTCATCCACCTCAACGCCTTCAAGGTGTTGCCAGAGATTTATCTGGTTTCCCCAAGGGTCGATGAAAGATGCGTTAGCTCCACCGAATTCAGTCCAGAAGTGATTCCTCCAAAGGACTGTTGCTCCTAGGCTTTCGGCAGTATCTAGTATTCGTTCGAAAGAATCGTCGTCACTCACCAAGATCCATGCTCTTGTTGACCGGCCTCCCGTGCTGAGAGTCGTCGGTTCGGGGGGCTCAGGATTTGGGTGGGGTCTCGTGTTGGCAGCTTTGGAAATTCCCATATGTAGATTTCCGGTGGGGCCTTGACTGCCATCGTCCAACTTGAAGTTTTGTCCAGGCACTATCCTGTGAAAAATTCCAGGTATTCGTTCCTCTATTTCCCAATTAAAGACTTTGCTATAGAAGTCGTTTGCTGCGTCAACATCGTCAGTAGGAAAGTCAACAAAAACTAGAATGTTTGGATATGTCATGGTTCTCCTTAATTGATTAGATCCCAAACAATATCAAAAGGTCTGATTGTCTGACCAATCGTATTTGAGGTATATTTTTATTAGTTACAAGGGGGAATGCAAGTGGAAACTCCAATCGCATTTGAAGAGTTGGTTAAGTCACGAGGGTCCTATAAGGATGCTGTTGGTTTACCTCCGAGTGTTTATAGTGATCCGGATTTTTTTGCCTTTGAAATCGAATCGGTGTTTTCTTCAGAGTGGCTGTGTGTAGGGCGCGAGGAGCAAGTCAGCGAAGTGGGAGATTTTTTTTCTGCTACACCGGCTGGAGAACCGATAATAGTGGTAAGAAATTCAGAATCTGAAATACGAGCAATGTCATCTGTTTGTCCTCACAGAGGAATGTGTGTCACTGCTGATCTCGATGGAATAGACGATCAAAATATGCTCGAACCGACGAAGTTCCTTTCGGGTAATGCTCGTTATTTTCGCTGTCCTTATCATTGGTGGGTATTTAATTTAGATGGCCAACTTACAGGTGCGCCTGAGATGAAGGATACGGATTGTTTTGTTATGGAAGATACGAGCCTTGCAAAGATTGCTGTAGAAATTTGGAATGGTTTTATTTTCGTAAATTTTGACCAGAATGCAGATCCATTAGGACCGAGTTTAATAAAACTTGAAAACACAGTTACGAATTACAATCTTTCTTCACTTAAAACCGTAGACCCTGCTGTTATCCCAGATGTCCCATTTAATTGGAAGATTATGATTGAGAATTTTATGGAGATGTACCACAACAGCCGCCTTCACAAAGGAATACATGACTGGGCGCCCTCTTCAGGAGCATGGTATTCAGATGTAGAGCCGACAGATGGAGCAATGTTTGGGTTTAATCCTTCCTTGGAAATCGACGGCGGGTTTAATCCAAGCTATAAAGCTCTTTTCCCTCCTTTACCGAACCTGTCTGAAGAGGAAAGACAGAGAGTTGTTTTTGCTTTTATTCCTCCAACTCTTTTGATTGGAATGCAAGCAGATTCCGCATTTTGGTTTACGGTTAACCCAACGGGGCCTGAAACTCACGAACTGAGTATGGCATACCTGTTTCCAGAAGAAGTTCTTGAAATTCCTTTATTCGATGAATTGCTAGAAGCTGCAATACGAGGAGTTGGGTATTTTAATCGTCAAGATATACCCACAAATATTGCTTCCCAATTGGGGCTGAGCTCACGATTCGCAAATCGAGCCCACTACTCGTGGCAAGAAGCTGTCATACCGCAATTCAATTCTTGGCTTGTTGACCGTTACGAGAAATCCTTGAAAGGCTGATAGATGTCAGAGCCGTTCGATGTTTTAGGTAATTATTGGCACGCTGTTGCAACGAGCGATTCTCTAGAGTCCGGGATTTTCTCTGTGAGGCTCTTACAAAATGATTATGTTTTATGGAGAAGTCCCGATAGTCAGATAGTGGCTGCTTTAGATAGTTGCACGCATAGGCAGGCTCCTTTGTCGAAAGGAACCTTAGAAGATGGCTGCCTAAGGTGCCCTTATCACGGTTGGTTATTTGGAAATGAAGGTCATTGTTTGGAGGTTCCTTCTGCAAAAAAAGGTTTGTCTGTACCGTCAAAAGCAAATTTGAAGTCTCTTTTTGTTGAAGAAAAATATGGACTCATATGGATGTGTCCAGGTGAACCGCTCGCACCTATACCTGAGGTGGCTGCTGACAGCGATGAATCTTTTACACGTATGAATACAGAGATGCAGATATGGAATGTTGATAGCACGAGAATGATAGACAACATGCTCGACATTTCGCATTTTCCATACACTCATCGTGGGACATTTGGGATAGAACAAGAAACAGTTGTTCCAAAAATAAAGCTGGAGCAACTCGATGACACTTATTACGGATACGGGTACGAAGTAAAGATAAATAATGTTGGCTCAACAAAGATCATGTCGGGTGGGGGAGCGGATGTAATAAAACTTTTTATGACCACAGGCTTTGCATTACCTTTTTCAGTGTTGAGCACAATGAGTTATGAGACAGGTGTAGAACAGAAACTATTTATGACTGCCGCACCAATAGAAGAAGGTAGGTCTATCTACACTTTTGTCTTATGGCGCAATGACGACGTTGATTTATTGGTTGAGCCAGGCCGGACAGTAGCAAATGAAGTGCTTGAGCTAGAGACGGCAGTCGTTCTAGAAGACCAGATAATGTTAGAGAAGTTACAAGGTCAACTTCCCTTAGAACGAGGGGCATTAGTTGATGTACAGGCAGATAAACCATCATTAGAGTGGAGAAGACGATATAAGGAACTTATATCAAGCTAGGTGCGCTGTTGCTTGAGCGTTGATAGGATCTATCTTTGGTAGGTAATCCAAGGGGGATTACTTGAGGTCGGGTTCGAGACTCCGATCTTTCCTATAGCCTTAGAGGTGAAAGTTTTAAGGCTTGAATCCGATATAGAGGAATATATGTCTAGCAGTACGCCTGTTAAATCTGAAACAATTTCTGAGCATCAGTTGCACGAGAGTGATACTGGTTCTCCTGAGGTTCAGATTGCTTTAATTAGTGGAAGAATCAGCCACCTTACCGAACATTTGAAAGTCCATAAAAAGGACCATCACAGTAGGAGAGGTTTGTTGATGCTTGTAGGTCGTAGACGAAGAATGCTTGATTATTTAGAAAAAAATGATGTTGAGCGTTACAGGTCAATTATTGCAAAATTAGGTTTGCGCCATTAGGCCACTGACTTAATAAGTTCCTAAACTTAGTTAATTAAGGAACATATATAAATAAGACCCTACGAAGTTAGCAGTTTTAAATTTTTGCTTAAATCGCTTGGTGTCGCCCTGATCGAAAATGTTTCGTTTAGGTAAAGAAGAATAGAAAAAGAAAAAAGAGAATAAGAATGAATAAACCAATTTCCGTGTCCCACACATTTTCTGGGACAGAAAAAACAATCAGTTTTGAGACTGGACGTCTGGCTGGATTAGCTGGAGGGGCAGTTTTGTCTCAACTGGGTAAATCGACAGTTTTGATGACAGCAACGGGTGCAAAGTCAGCTCGGTCAGGTGCTGACTTTTTCCCATTAACTGTTGATATTGAAGAAAGAATGTACGCTGCGGGAAAGATCCCAGGATCTTTTTTCCGTCGAGAAGGTCGTGCATCAGAGTCGGCAATTTTGACATGTCGACTAATTGATAGACCTCTAAGACCCATGTTTCCAGATGGTTTTCGTAACGAAGTGCACATAGTGGGAACAGTAATGGGAGCTGACATGGAAAACCCTCATGATGTTTTAGCTTTAAATGGAGCTTCAGCAGCACTCATGATTTCGGGTGTGCCGTTTGATGGGCCTGTAGGGGCTGTTCGAATTGCATGGGCCGCATCGGGAGAGTGGATTCCTCATCCCACTTATGAAGAAGCTGCGGATTCAGCTTTTGAGATGGTTGTAGCTGGTCGTTTATTAGAAGATGGGGATGTTGCGGTCATGATGGTAGAAGCGGGTGGCACGGAAGCCACCTGTGATGTTTATGATGCAGGGGCACCTTTCGTCGATGAAGCTGTACTGGCTGATGGGCTTGAGTTCTCAAAGAAGTTCATACAAGAAGTCATTGAACTACAACAAGAGTTAGTCAAAGCGGTAGGAAAATCTGAAGGAATGGAGTATGAGGTTTTTGCTGATTACAGTCCTGAAATTTTTGCTGCTGTCGAAAATGCTGGAGCAGAGAGAATTGCAGCGACGCAGGTAATTGTTGATAAGACGGAAAGACAAAATGCTGAGTCGGATTTGAAAGAAGCACTTAAAAATGAGCTCATTTCTGACTTTGAGGAAATAGAAGATGCTGAGAGTCAGATTTCTGCTGCTATCAGGAGTGTCACTAAAGAGACCGTCAGAGATCGAATTGTTAATGAAGGAATTCGAATTGATGGACGTGGAGTGTCGGATATACGAACTCTCTCTTCAGATGTAGGAATTATTCCTACATCTCATGGTTCGGGCCTTTTCCAAAGGGGCGAAACTCAAGTTTTGAATATAACCACCTTGGGCACTGGGAGAATGGATCAGATGATAGATGGTATTGATCCAGTTGATCGCAAAAGATACATGCATCACTACAATTTTCCTCCCTTTTCAACGGGGGAAACTGGTTTCATGAGAGGACCAAAACGCAGAGAAATCGGTCACGGTGCGCTTGCTGAAAGAGCCCTATTCCCTGTTGTGCCAAGTTTTGAAGAATTTCCTTACACACTTCGTTTAGTGTCTGAGGTGCTTTCATCAAATGGTTCAACTTCAATGGGTTCTGTTTGTTCTTCCAGTCTTTCGATGATGGACGCGGGTGTCCCTATAAAGGCACCAGTGGCCGGTATAGCTATGGGCTTGATTTATAAAGACGGCAAGTATGTAACACTTACCGATATTTTGGGTGCAGAAGATGCTTTCGGAGATATGGATTTTAAAGTCGCCGGTACAACTGAGTTTGTTACAGCTTTGCAGCTGGACACCAAAATTGATGGTATTCCTGCAGACGTACTTGCTGATGCATTAAATCAGGCCAAAGAGGCTCGACTAAAAATACTTGAAGTAATGACGGCCGCGATTCCCGAACCACGTGAAGATGTAGGTGAGAATGCTCCAAAAATTCTAAGTTTTGAAATTCCGGTTGAGAAAATTGGTGAAGTGATAGGCCCTAAGGGGAAAATGATAAACACTATTCAAGCCGAAACTGGAGCTGAAATTACTGTTGATGATGATGGGATGTCTGGAATTGTCTCCATTGCATCACCTGATCGTGAGAAAGTCACTGAAGCAGAAAGACAGGTAATGTTGATAGTCGATCCTCCTTCAGCAAATGTAGGAGAGGTTTATGAAGGAAGGGTTGTAAACATAACCAAGTTCGGAGCTTTTGTTAACATTCTGCCTGGAAGAGACGGATTGGTTCACATATCCAAATTAGGTGGCGGAAAACGTATAGATAAGGTTGAAGATGTTCTTGAGCTTGGTGATGCTATTGAAGTTGAAGTTGAAGATATAGACCCGAATGGAAAAATTTCTCTTCGACCGTTATTAGATGATGACAGTTCAAGCTCTAAAGAGAAGTCTTCTGAAGTAGTTGAGGAAGATGACATTTTAGATAATGATGAAGATTCTTCTGATTCGGATGACTTCAATAAAAAAGATAACGATTCTGATGATCGAAACACTAGAAGTAAGGCAAAGTCGTCAGCTTCTTTTGAAGATGCTTTTCAAGCAGAACTAGAAGCAGTGCACGGTGATTTAGGTAAAGGTTCTTCCAGAAGAAGTGGTGAGCGAAAAAGAAGATAGCTAGTTTTATCTTTGGTTCAATTTGATTCTTAAACAATTCCAATAAAGCCACTTTGGGGTACTAACCTCTGTCATATGGTAAAAGGATCTTTAAAAGTCGGTGTTCTAGGAGCGGCTGGGCGTATGGGTCAGTCGGTTTGTTCTGCAGTAATTAAAGCTGAATCTTTGGAACTCGTCGCAGCTGTGGATGCAGCTTCCGACGGGTCGGAAGAAATGTTCGGCGATATTCGACTTTCTCAAGAAATTGGCGCTTTTTTTGAGGCCGGAGCGGATGTTGTAGTCGACTTTACTATTGCAGAGGCTTCAAAAAATAACTTGCCTTTGCTGGCAGAAGAAGGAATTGATGTAGTAGTAGGGACAAGCGGTCTTTCTGACCACGACGTTCTGACGATTGGAGAAAAGTTTAGTAAAAGCAGTTGTTTGATTGTTCCTAATTTTGCAATAGGAGCAGTTCTTATGATGCATTTTGCAGCCATTGCGTCGCCTTGGTTCAATACAGCAGAAATAATCGAATATCACCACAACCAGAAAATAGATTCGCCTTCTGGCACAGCAATCGCGACTGCGGAGAAGATGTCATCTGCTTCTAATCAGTGGGACGATGATCCAACAATAAATGAGAATATTGCAGGTGCTCGTGGAGCTCAATTAGAAGGAATACCTATACACGCAGTACGAATGAAAGGAATGGTCGCCCATCAGGAAGTGATCATGGGTTCGGCAGGTCAGACGTTAACGATACGTCACGACTCTCCCGACCGTGAGTCTTTTATGCCTGGAGTTCTATTAGCAGTGCAGGGGGTTGCTTCTCTTCCGAATGGGATGACTGTCGGTTTAGAAAAATTGCTTGGAATTGAATGATTTCCACCTCTCGCCGTCTGTTGAGACCGAGTTGGATAATTTCACATATTTTTGTGATAGCGCTTCTCGTATCCACTGTAAATCTTGGTCTCTGGCAACTCCGGAGATTAGATGAGCGCAAGTCAAACAACGCCCAGATAATCGAAGCTAGTGGTAGGGATCCGGTCTCACTCAATGATTTACAAGTAGGAGAATTAGATAGTTACAGGAGTTACACCCCTGTGAGTGCCATAGGCAATTTTGATGGAGATAGGCAGATCTATTTGATCAATAGATCCCGAGATGGTGTTCCAGGAGTTGAAGTTATAAATTCATTTACTCTTGAAACTGAACCTGTTTCACACGTAGCTGTTAACAGGGGCTATATTCCCCGAAAGATATTTAATGAGAACAGTTCAGAAGCTTGGAAACCGTCTTTGGAACTGTTTGAAATAGAAGGATTTATCATGACTTCATTTTCGAACGGAAAGTTACAAGGTGATGAAATAAGTCGAATTGATACCGAGTTGCTTAGTGATGAATGGGGGATTCCTTTACTCCCTATTTATTTGCAACAAGATCAACAAACATCGAACACTTGGCCGGTCCAAATGGAACTACCAGAATTATCTGAAGGGTCACATTTCAGTTACGCAGTTCAATGGTTTATTTTTACTTTAATAGGCTTAGTTGGCTATCCTTTAGTGCTCAGACGCATCGCAGCTGAAGATCGACTGGTAACGTGATTGCATGTCAAAAATAAGTGAACCTAACCTTCTGGTTCTCCAAGTATTGAGAGTAAAGGGATTCGTTGATACCGAAGCTGTTTCGGAAGCTGTTGGTTTAAGCGAAGAAGATACTTTAGACATGTTGAATCAATTCTCTGAAGATGGTATGGCAAGTTATAGAGAAGGTCGAATGGTTGGGTGGATGATTACGCCGGAAGGAAGATCATTTGGTGAGCAACTTTTGGCAAATGAAGTCGATAATTTAGGAATTCGTTCAGAAATTGAGACTGCTTATAAAGAATTCTCAGAATTAAATGATGCCTTCAAAGAACTTTGTACGGATTGGCAATTAAAACCGTCGGCTGATGGAAGTGGAGAGGAACAAGTCTTAAATGATCATTCTGATCCGATTTACGACAATGGAGTCATTGATCGCTTAGTTGAATTAGATAAAAAAACGCAACCTATGTGTACAAGACTTACTGAGCAGTTAGAGCGTTTTTCATCTTACGGAAGTAGATTTACCTACGCTTTGGAAATGGTTCTTAAAGGTGACACTGACTGGATTGCCAAACCTATGATTGAGTCCTATCACACAGTGTGGTTTGAGCTTCACGAAAACTTTTTTTCGACTTTAGGTATTGACAGAGCATCCGAAAGCACTTAAAGGTTAGGGAGCACAACTTATGACACCACGTTTCGGACGAGTTCTCACAGCAATGATTTCTCCGTTTACAAAAGATGATGAGTTGGATGTAGAGGGGGCTCAAAGATTAGCTAAATGGCTTGTTGAGCAGGGTAACGAAGGTCTAGTTATTGCTGGCACGACAGGGGAGTCCCCTACTCTTACACACGAAGAACAAATAGAATTGATTGCCGCTGTGATTGAAGCAGTCGATGTTCCTGTGATAGCTGGAGCTGGAAGTAATGACACAAAAGCTGCTGTCGAATTGACTGAAAGATGTACAGATGTGGGGGCTTCAGGGATTCTGACGGTTACTCCTTATTACAACAGACCTTCTCAGCAAGGATTGATAGCGCATTTTTCGGCGATAGCTGATTCGACTAATTTGCCAGTGATGCTTTATGACATTCCTGTTAGGTCGGGCAGAAAAATTGACACTTCAACAATTTTGCAATTGGCTGACGAAGTTGAAAATATAGTTGCACTTAAAGATGCTGCAGGAGATGTAGCTGAAACGGCCAGATTGATAGCAGCGGCTCCAGAAGGTTTTGAAGTTTACAGTGGTGAAGATTCATTGACTTTGTCATTGCTTTCTTTAGGTGCCGTAGGGACAGTAAGTGTCGCTTCGCATTGGTCCACGCCTGAAACAGTTGACTTGATGAAAGCTTTTTTTAGTGGAGATTTTATTAGAGCTCTAGAAATTAATCGTCGCCTTATACCTTCTTATGATTTCGAATCTGGAGATTTAACACCTAATCCAATACCTACGAAAGCAATGATGAAAATACTTAACCTGCCAGGAGGCGAATGTCGTTTGCCAATGGGGCCTGAGCCAGAGTGGTTGGCTGAAAAGGCGCGTGGGATTCTAAGTGCCCTAGGGCGCGGTTAATTTACTAAGAAATAAATTTTGAACAGTTCAGTACACATAACTTTTCTAGGTGGACTTGGCGAAATTGGAAGAAATTGTGCAGCGATTGAAGTAGATGGGCGTGTTGTGCTGCTTGATTGTGGTCAGTTGTTCCCGTACAAGCATCCAGGTGTTGATTCAATACTTCCAGATTTTAAATGGCTGCTTGAAGGAGATAAGAATGTAGAGGCTTGTATAGTCAGCCATCCGCATGAGGATCATATAGGCGGTATACCTCACTTATTTCGCCACCTTTCAGTGCCTATTTATGGTTCTCCATTCACTCTTGGGATGATTAAGGCAAAATTAGAGAGCCACGAAGTGGAACTTCCGCCATTTGTTGCGGTTAAAGATAACGAAACCCACGCAGTTGGTCCTTTTGAATGCGAATTTCTACCTGTAACTCATTCAACTTCCGGAGGTCTAATGACTGTCTTCAGGACTCCTCAAGGTGTCATTTTGCATTCCAGTGATTTCAAATTGGACCCAACCCCAGTAGACGGACGGCTCACAGATTTGAACAGAGTTTCTGATATTTCCAAAAAAGAAGGAATTCGATTATTGTTAGCAGATTCCACAAATGCTGAGAGTGAAGGAGTATCTCTTTCAGAATCAGAGATAGGTCCTTTAATAGAAGACGTTTTCCTAGACAATGAAGGACGTCGAATAATTATTGGAACCTTTTCTAGTCACATTCATAGAATCCAACAAATAGCTGATGCTGCTACAAAGACAGATCGTAAATTAGCGATACTGGGACCTTCGATGATCAGAAATGTAGCATTAGCGAGAGAGTTGGGTCTCTTGAAATTATCGGACGAGATTCTTTTAAATGAAAAAGAATTGAAAAAGTTTAGATCCAACAAAGTCTGTATTATCTGCACGGGGTCTCAAGCGGAACCAAGAGCAGCTATATCGATGATGTCAGTCGGAAAGCACCCTCTGGTTGAAATAGGTGAAAATGACACAGTTATTTTTTCTTCTGCTCCGATTCCGGGTAATGAGGCTTCTATTTTCAGAGTGCATAATAATTTAGCGCGACTGGGTGCCCATATTATTCACAGTGGCAAATTGAAGATCCATACGACAGGTCATGGTAAAGCTGGGGAGCTTCTTGCATTACATGAAGCAAGCAATCCCGAACTTTTTATACCAGTTCATGGTGAATACACCCACTTATTAGGACACGAAAAAATCGCATTGAGTAGAGGAATGGATCAATCCAAGGTTCTCAGGTGTGTTGATGGTGACAGCGTCCGCTTGGATGAGCATGGTTTACGTCTAGAAGGGCGTGTAAGCGATGAGTACTTGATGGTGGACGTTCGAGGGGTTGAGGTGAGTAAGGACTTGGTTAAAGAGCGGGTTTCTTTGGGGGGAGAAGGTTTTATTTTAGTGAGAGTGGTAATCGACAAAAATAAAAGAAAACTCTTAGAACGCCCTTTTGCGACAACTCTTGGCTGGGTCGAGATTGAAGATAAAGATGAATACCTTAACGAGGTAATACAAGAAGTAGAGAAGGTTTTGGATGTTGCCATAGCTGAGGGTGAGTTTGATCAAAAAGAGTTAACAAGACTTGTTCGCAGGGCAACTGGCAAATTTGTCGACCTGACAACTGGACGTCGACCCATGTTGGTTCCACTAGTTGAAATCAACTAAAAATCACAAAGGACACCCTACGTCACGCCCTAGTGCTACCGTAAAACTGTTGTGGTAAAGGTTCCTATGGGCGAAGAAAAATCTGAGAATTCTGTTATCGGGTCGGACAGTGCGAATAGTAAAAAGTCTGCACGCGCTCCTAAAACACCCCTGAAAGAAGGGGGTGAGACAAAGAATTTCCTTAAAACTGCTTTCGCAGGACGAGGGAATGAAATGTTGGGGCTTGGTCTTGTACTCGGTGGTCTTTTGGCGGGTCTCTCAATCTACCTTGAGCAGGCAGGCCCTGTTGGTGATGTAGTTGATGGTGCAGCAGGGTGGACAATTGGAATAATAAAGCTTGTTCTTCCTGTATTGATGGTAATCACAGGTTTGGCGATGTTCAGAGAACGCTCTGAATTTGGAGAAATAACTAAACGGTTACCTGTAGGACTGTTTCTTGGTCTTGTAGGAGTATCTGGTTTACTGCATTTAAGTCGAGGTCGCCCTGGTATTAGTGATGGGGTGGATGAGCTTGGAGATGCAGGAGGTATTTTAGGTCTTGCCGCGGGAGGAGGTTCAAGAGCAGCCATAGGGACTTGGGGTTCTGTTCTGGTTCTTATCGCTTTTATTTTAGTGTCAGTAGTTATCGCTACAAGAGTTTCTGCACGTGATGCGATAAGGATTACCGTAAAAAGTGCCGGTATTGCTGGTAAGCAGATGGTCAAAGGAATTGCTTTACTTCTGACGGTATTGAGTCGTTCTCTTGGTAATTGGATCAGAAGTTTATTGACACCACCGGGATCTACAGAACAGCGGCAAACACCAGATCGAGTAAGAGAAGAAAATACTTTTCAAGAAAATCCTCCAGCGGAAGTTGAGACCACAACTGTTGATGAACCGCAAAAAGAATCCAAACCCAAGAAGAAGAAACCAAAATCAAAAGTAAAAAATACTGGAAGTGAACAGCTTACGATCCAGCTGGGTAAAGCAGTTGAAGGGTCTTCTTGGTCGTTACCATCTTTTGATATTCTTTCAACAAGTGATACACACGACGTAGACGCAAAGGCTGCTGAAGAGCGAGGAAAGCGGCTACAAGAAGCATTGGAAGCGCATGGTGTAGAGACTCGGCTCGTCGATATGACTATTGGGCCTACGGTCACACGCTATGCACTGCAATTAGGTGATGGTGTGAAAGTCTCTCGAATCACGAGCCTTAACAAAGACATTGCTTATGCACTGGCTGCTGCAGATGTTCGTATTTTGGCACCGATACCAGGTCAACAGGCAATAGGCATAGAGGTTCCAAACGAAGACAGAGAAGTGGTTGCTTTAGGTGACATTTTGACTTCGAAAGAATCCAAGAAGGCGACTCATCCCCTTGAATTGGCGGTTGGTAGGGACATAAAAGGTAAAACCTTGATGCTTAATCTTGCAACCACTCCTCATCTTTTGATAGCTGGAGCTACCGGCGCCGGAAAGTCTTCCTGTATTAATGCGATGGTTACTTCTGTTTTGATGCGGACGACACCTGATCAAGTTCGTCTAATACTCATAGACCCAAAGCGCGTTGAAATGGGTCAATATGAAGGCGTTCCTCATCTTTTGACAGCCCCAGTGACAGACCCTAAGAAGGCTGCAAATGCACTTCATTGGGCTGTACGCGAGATGGAGCGTAGATACGACATTCTTTCTAATTGTGGTTTTAGAGATATAGCCGGTTACAACGCTGCATATGATCGAGATGAATTGCCAGAAATGGACTTTATTGAAGAGGGTTCACGCGAGTATGAAAGGCTTCCTTTCATCATGGTTGTAGTGGATGAGTTGTCAGATTTGATGATGGTTGCCGCACGAGATGTTGAGGATTCGATTTGCAGGTTGGCTCAGATGGCGAGAGCGGTTGGAATACATTTGGTTGTAGCCACTCAGCGTCCTTCAGTAAATGTTATTACGGGTGTTATTAAGGCTAATATTCCTGCCCGATTAGCTTTTGCAGTTTCGAGTCTCGCTGATAGTCGAGTTATTTTGGATCAGCAAGGAGCTGAAAGACTCGTCGGAAAAGGAGACATGCTGCTTCTGGGTCCTAGTTCAAGCACACCTCAGCGTATTCAAGGAGCGTGGGTCGAAGAGAGTGAAGTGCGTGAAGTAGTGGCGACATGGAAGGCCCAACTCGACAGCAAGGAAGAACACCCAGTTGCCCAAGATCTGCCTGATGTGCTGGAACCGCCTGTTTCGAGTGAACCAGTGATTGATATCACTGAAGACTTTTCTCGCCCTACTTCCGTTGCTTCTGAACAAGATGACGAATTGTATGAAGAAGCTAGAAAATTGGTTATCTCTAGTCAACTTGGTTCAACTTCGATGCTCCAGCGGAAACTTCGTGTTGGATTCGCTAGAGCTGGCCGGTTGATGGATCTATTGGAGGAATCTGGAGTAGTAGGGCCATCTTCAGGGTCAAAGGCACGTGAAGTTCTAATTGCTGCGGAAGAGTTTGAAATCCCAAATGAAGAAGACTTCTAAGGTTCAATTAACTTAGGTACTCTTTTATTATGCTTGAAGATTTTTTGATCCTAATACTTGGGTTATGTGTCCTGGTTTTTGCAGCGGACCAATTCTTGAACGGGACATCACGTCTTGCTGAAAGATTTAATATTCCTAAAGCACTTGTAGGTGCCTTGTTGGTTGGTTTTGGCACGAGTGCACCCGAGTTGGCGGCATCGCTTACTGCTGTATTTCAGCAAGAAACTGGTGGCGTTGAGCTAGCTGTGGGAAATATAGTTGGATCTAATGTTGCCAACCTTGGTTTGGTTCTGGCTTTACCGATTCTCATTTGGGGTAATGTCATCCCTCCTAAGGGGACAAAAGAGCAGGCTGGGTATTCATTTCTGGGTGCTGGACTTTTTGCTGCTGTCGTGTATTTGAAATTGAATTCAGCTCTAGGAGGATTCCTCCTCCTCCTTTTTTTCTGTTTGGCAAATTATTTTATTTTTCATTATTTCAAAAAGGCAGGAGTGGATCCGCCTCAGTCGTCTAGAAAATACAGCTGGTCGGTATCTCGTGAGGCCATTGTGATGACTGTCGGCCTGGTGCTAACAATTTTATCGCCACGATGGATTGTCAGTTCTGCAGTTTCTATCGGAAATGAATTTGGATGGGAAGGAGGTTTCATAGGCTTTTCTTTGGTAGCGGTAGGAACTTCCCTACCAGAATTGGTTACTTCTTTGGTTGGGGCACGCCGAGGAGAATGGGGATTGATAATTGGTAATCTCTTTGGTTCTAATTTGTTTAATAGTTTGGGCGTCGGAAGTGCAATATTGCTTGCTCATTCCGGTTTAGGGAGATCTTCAGAACAACCTTTCATAGATGGTTCAGTTCTATTAGGAATGTGTTTTCTATGCCTATTTGCTTTTTGGTGCATGAGAAAGCCTGTAAGTATCTCAAAATTTAATGCGTTACTGCTTTTATTTATCTATGCGCTTTTGTTTTGGCAAATGATAAGAAGTCTTACTGGTTAATCAATTCTTAGTTCTCTTTGCACCTAACCTTAAGTGATGGGAAACGGTTCAAAATTTCACCTAGTTACTCTCGGGTGTCCAAAAAATGAAGTTGATTCTGAAAAACTAGCTGGATCATTACTTTCAGATGGAATGGAAGCTACGGATGATTTAACCAATGCAGATTTGATAGTCGTAAATACGTGTGCTTTTGTCGAAGAGGCAAGAGAGGAATCTATCGAGACAATCTTAAATATAGATGAGCTCAGAAATGAAGAGAGCAAAATTGTTGTAACTGGTTGCTTGGCTGAGAGATATGGCAGCGAATTGCAAGATTATTTGCCTGAAGTTGACCGTGTGGCTGGATTTGGTGTTCCAGTTTCTTTGAACAAAAAATCCAATGTTCCAGAATTCGATCTATTAAATTTACCTCGTCCTGCAGCAAGCAAACCTTGGTCGTATCTGAAGGTGGCGGAAGGTTGCGATAGAGCCTGTGGTTTCTGCTCAATACCATCATTCAGAGGGCCACAACGAAGCCGTGATATGAATTCCATACTTGAGGAGGTCGATTCTTTACAGGTTAAGGAAGTCGTTCTTGTAGCTCAAGATTTGGCAGCATACGGAAGGGATCAGGGCGTTGGGGAAAAGTCAATTATTCCTCTGGTGGAAGAAATAACGCAAAGGGTTGATTGGGTGAGACTTCTTTACCTTTATCCATCGGAATTGAACCAACAGCTCATAGATGTTATGTGCTCATTAACGGTTCCTTATTTTGACCTTTCTTTACAGCATGTTTCGCCATCTTTATTAAGGAAGATGAAGCGATGGGGTAGTGGTGACCGGTTTAGAGATTTAATATCTGAAATTCGAAAAAATTCACCCGAAGCTGTATTTCGTTCAAATTTTATTGTTGGGTATCCGGGCGAAACTGAGGAAGATCAGGATGAGTTGATTGATTTCGTAAAAGAAATGCAACTGGATTGGTGTGGTTTTTTTCCTTTTAGTGACGAAGAGGACACCTATGCATCAGGTCTCGAAGGGAAGGTCGACAGGGCACTTGTTGTTGAACGATTGAAAGAACTTAGTAGCTTGCAAGATGCTATAACCTCTTCGAAGAGAGATGTCTTAATAGGTGAAAGAATATCTGTATTGGTGGATTCGCTTGGGGTTGGGAGGACTTACCGAGAAGCTCCAGAAATAGATGGAATTGTTTGTGTGCCTGAGTCTTGCGAGGTGGGGGAGTTTGCTGATTTGATTGTAAAAGGAGCATTAGGGCCAGACCTGGAGGCTGATTTAATTTGATTAAAAGAGATGATAGTCAACGGCACCCATTAGCCACCGTTGTAAGTCCAGCGAATCTAGTTTCCCTTTCTCGTTTGTTGCTTTCCCCTTTATTGTTTTGGGAGGTTTTAGAAGCAGAAGAAAGTATTGGAACTTCATGGTTGGCAGTTTTGTTAGGTTTTATTTTGGCTGCTTCTGATATTTTGGATGGCCATCTTGCTCGAATACGTGGAACGGTGAGCAGATGGGGCGCTTTTATCGACCCTTTAGCAGACAAAGTGGTAGTGATAGGAACCGCACTTTGCCTCGTTGAAGTAGAGAGGTTTGATTTTCTGCCAGTAGTGCTTCTTGGAGTTAGAGAGATTTTTATAACTTTCTATAGATTACTGATGGCGCGGAGAGGTTTATCAATTCCAGCCCGAAAGTCTGCTAAATGGAAGACGACTGTTCAAGGGATTGCTTTGATGATTGCGGTCATACCCTGGTTGGAAAATTCTCAGTGGGTTGTTGATTCAGGACTATGGGTGGCTGTCATTTTTACTATTGTGACAGGGGTTCAGTATCTAATGGATGGAATTCTTGCGACAAGTACAACTGGTGAATAGAGTTTTGTAGTGCGTTGTGAAATAGTTGCGGTTGGAACTGAGATTTTATTAGGTCAGATAGTTGACACTAATTCAGCTTGGATCGCAGAACGTTTAGCAGAGGCTGGGATTGATTGCCATTTCCAGACCGTTGTAGGCGACAACCCAGGAAGAATGTTAGAGGTATTTGAGTCAGCGCTTGAAAGAGCAGAGGCTTTAATAGTCACAGGTGGTCTTGGTCCCACTCAGGATGATTTGACACGTGAAGTTGTAGCAGGGTTGATGGGTGTTGATCTTGTCAGGGATATGGAAATAGTGGAACGAATCCAAGAAAGGTTTTCCAATCGAGGGAGGCCGATGCCTGAAAATAATCTTAAGCAGGCGGATGTCCCAGTTGGTGCAAATGTGATCGAAGAGATGCCAGGTACAGCCGCAGGGCTTATTTGCCCCGTAGGTAAAGGGAAAGTGATTTATTTAGTTCCAGGTGTCCCTGCAGAGATGAAGCAAATGCTTGAGGGTACTGTGCTCCAAGATCTAACTTCACGATCTGGTGAGAAGTCTGTAATAAGTTCCAGAGTGCTTAAAACATGGGGTCATTCCGAATCGGGTCTTGCAGAAGATCTGGCGGAAGAGGTAGCGCGTCTTGACAGTGACGGTGAAGTAACTCTTGCCTTTCAAGCGAGTGGGATCGAAGGGGTTAAGGTACGAATTACTGCAAAAGCTGCCAATAAGGAACAATCTGATTTGCTTTTAGATCAGGAAGAAATTGTTTTACGAGAACTCATAGGAGAATATGTTTTCGCTGTAGATAACCAAACCATGGAGTCTGTGGTGTTGGATCAATTGAAAGCTCAGTCATTATCTTTTGCTACGGCTGAATCTATAACTGGGGGGATGATAGGTAGCAGAATAACGGAGGTGCCTGGGTCGAGTGATTCATATATTGGATCAGTTGTCGCCTATGAAGCTGACATGAAAAGATCTTTACTAAAAGTTCCAAAAGATATTTCTGTGGTCAGCCAAGAGGCAGTTGAAGCGATGGCGTTGGGTGTTTGTGACCTTTTGGGATCTGATGTTTCGGTAGCTGTAAGCGGGGCAGCTGGCCCATACCCTCATGAAGGGGAGGACCCAGGAACTGTTTGGATGGCAACCAATATAAGTGGGGACGTTCAGTCATTTAAAGTTCTTTTCCCTTTTGATAGAGCTCAGATACGTCAATTTACGGTGATTACCGTGCTGAATGCACTTCGGAAACGACTTGAATCCACTGAATAACTCCTTGAATATTTATTAAGAAAGGAAAATATTTAGAGTCATTCAGGCATCAAGTTCAAGCATGCTGAGTTGATGCAGAATCGTTTTCCGGTGGGTTCCGGACCATCAGGAAAGACATGGCCGAGATGGGCCTTGCATGATGCGCACGTTACTTCCACTCTCTGCATTCCGTGGCTATTGTCAATTTCAGTTTCTATGGATTTTTCATCAACTGGATCCCAAAAGCTAGGCCAACCGCTTCCGGAGTCATATTTTTCACCACTATGAAAAAGATCAGCGTCACAAACAATACACCTGTAAGTTCCTTGCGTTTTTTCATCTGTATAAATACCAGTAAAAGCTGGTTCAGTGCCAGATTCTTGAGTGCAATGGAATGCCATCTTCGATAGGCGATTTTTTAAGAGTTCAGTATCTGTTAGAGAGTCAGTGTTGTTTGAAGGGTTTGAGTTCATAGATGAAAGTTAGCAGGAGAATGGCATTTATAAAAAATAATTGATAAATGCTTGCACGAACACATGTTCGCAATTACGCTTATGTTATTAGCAGTGATTGGTAACCGTTTTAAGTACTGTCACACCGGTTTCTTATTGTTAATTAAACATATTAAGGAGTCTCATAAAGTTTGAGCCTTCATTAAAAGAAGCAATTTGTAGAAATGAATGGAGAAATAAGATGAGTAAGGCGGCAAAGGGAACAAAAACTCAAGAAGCTCAAGAAAATTTTGAGGCACGAGCAGCTAATAACGCGGACAGGGTAAAGGCTCTAGACAGCACTTTAGGACAGATTGAAAAACAATTTGGGCAGGGAGCGGTCATGAAAATGGGCGACAAAGGTTCCATGTCCATGGAAAGTGTTCCTACAGGAGCGCTAGCTCTTGATCTGGCTCTCGGAATAGGTGGAATGCCAAGGGGTCGAATAGCGGAAATATTTGGTCCAGAAGGTTCAGGAAAAACAACACTTGCTACCCATGTTGTGGCCGAAGCTCAAAGGAACGGTGGGATATGCGCCTATATAGATGCAGAGCATGCAATGGATCCTGTTTATGCAAAAGCTATTGGTGTTGATGTAGATGAATTATTAATTTCACAACCTGATACGGGCGAGCAGGCGCTTGAAATCGCTGACATGCTTATACGTTCAGGTGCTCTTGATGTTGTTGTAATTGACTCTGTAGCCGCTTTGACACCTAGAGCTGAAATTGAGGGTGACATGGGTGATACACATGTCGGCTTACAAGCTCGACTTATGTCACAAGCACTAAGAAAGTTAACTTCCAACTTGAACAAATCGAAGACAATATGCATTTTTATAAACCAATTGCGTGAAAAAATTGGCGTAATGTTTGGCTCTCCAGAAACTACTCCTGGAGGCCGTGCGCTTAAGTTTTACTCATCGGTTCGACTTGATATAAGGCGAATTGAAGCCATCAAAGACGGAACAGAAATTGTAGGCAACAGAACAAGGGTAAAAGTTGTCAAGAATAAATGTGCTCCACCTTTCCGTCAAGCAGAGTTTGACATTATGTATGGCGCCGGAATAAGTCGAGAAGGTTCAGTAATTGATCTTGGGGCTGATCTTGACATTGTCAAGAAGTCGGGTGCTTGGTACACCTATGAGGGTGAACAACTGGGCCAAGGAAGAGAAAATGCAAAACGTTTCCTCACGGAAAACCCTGAGGTGATGATGGAAATTACTGACAGGGTTTGGCGTGAGGCAATGCCTGACACTGAAGAGCCAGTGGAAGCCCTTAAAGAAGAATCAGAGGTAGTTGATGAATTCACAGAAACTGACGATCTTCCGATTGAGTTAGAAGAATAATAAAGCAGGTTTTTTACTTGCAACACAACTAAAAATGACTGACTTTTAGGAAGTCTTCATAACTTGACCTAGCCTGAATACATGGAGCGCCGAAAGTACGCGGTGCGCACCTACGGGTGCCAGATGAACGAACATGACAGTGAACGCATATCCGGTCTGCTAGAAGCGGATGGATTAATTCCTGCTGTATCAGAAGAAGAAGCAGATGTAATTGTTCTCAATACCTGTTGTATAAGGGAAAATGCTGATAATCGCCTTTATGGTGCTTTAGGCAATTTGAAAACTTTAAAGACTGAAAGACCTAACGTCCAGATTGCAGTCGGTGGTTGCTTAGCTCAAAAAGACAGGGAATTGATCCAGCAGCGTGCGAAACATGTTGACGTTGTATTTGGAACTCATAATGTTCAAAATGCTGTAAAACTCTTAAAGGAATCAGAGACTCAGGGACCCATAATTGAAATTCTGGAGGAATTAGTTGAAGAAGACCATGAAGCCTTTCCATCCGCACTTCCTGTTAGGAGAGAAGTAGATCATCGTGCATGGATAACGCTTCAGATCGGTTGTGATAATACGTGTACGTATTGCATAGTCCCTTCAGTACGTGGACCTGAAATTAGTAGACCTTTCGGACAACTTTTGGATGAAGCAAGAAATTTTGCTGATCAGGGAGTGACAGAAATTACCCTGCTGGGTCAAAATGTGAATTCTTACGGTCGTGATTTGACAAAAAAATTAAAAGGAAACGACCCTTCTAAGACAGATGCTTTTCAGGTTGGATCTATTTGGTTGGAGGCTGATAGTAGAAAAATTAAACCACTTTTCGCAGACCTGTTGAGAAGTGTTGGCTCAATTGAGGGAATCGAAAGAGTTCGTTTCATAAGTCCTCATCCAAAAGATTTAACTTTAGAAATAGTTACCGCAATGTCTGAGACAGAAAGTGTTTGTGAGCATCTACATCTTCCGTTGCAGTCCGGAAGCGATTCAGTTTTGTCGGCGATGCATCGTGGTTATACAAATGAACGGTTTTTACGAAAAGTGCAGCAAGCCCGTAGCGGAATTGAGGATTTGTCAGTAACGACAGATTTGATAGTCGGTTTTCCGGGTGAGAGTGAAAAGGATTTCGAAGAAACTCTTGAAGTGGTAGCAGAAGCACAATTTGATGCCGCGTATACTTACATTTTCTCTCCGCGACCTGGTACAAAGGCGGCGGAGATGGAATCACAATTTGTTGATCATGCTGTCGCTGTTAGGCGATATGAAACTTTGCGAAAGGTTGTCACGCGATCCTCATTGTTGAAACACAAAGACCGTGTGGGCAGAATAGAAGAAGTTCTAGTTGAAGGTCGATCAAAAAAAGGAAATGATCTTGTTAAAACTAGAACAAGACAGAATAAAATTCTTCATTTGAAACTCCAAGATTCCCTCCGTGTAGGAACTTATGCTCGTGTTCTAGTTACGGAGGCTCCTTCCCATTACCTTCTTGGTGAGTTATTAGAGGTGGTTGCTGCTCCTAAGCACCGCAAACGTATTCCTGTTATGGCAGAGCAAAGTGTCTGAGAAAGATATTGAACCGTCTAAAAACGGAAACCTGGTCATAGTAGGGAGTACGGCGTCAGGAAAATCTTCTTTAGCTCTTGAATTAGCAAGACGTCGTGCAAATGTCGAAATAATTTCGATTGACTCTATGGCAATTTATAGAGGAATGGATATAGGTACTGCAACCCCAACTCTTGCTGAACAAAAGGAGATACCTCATCACTTAATAAATATCGTTGATCCTTCAGACGAATTTGCACTTCCTCTTTTTCAGTCAGCTTTCGAAAAAGCTTTGAAGGAAATAAACAACAGAGGTAATAGAGCAGTTTTGGTTGGAGGAACGGGACTGCATGTTCGTGCAGTGATTGACAGTTTAGAAATTCCTCCCAGATTCTTAAGTATCCGAGACGAAATAGAGTTAGTGTCTGAAACTTCCTCTTTATACCGAAAACTTAATGACTTAGATCCAACTGCAGCTGCAAAGATCGAACCGGGGAACCGTAGGCGTATCGTTAGAGCACTCGAAGTTGTATTGGGAACTGGTCGTCCATTTTCTTCTTTCGGACCTGGTTTGGACGTGTATCCTTTTTCTCCTTTCACTCAAATTGGTTTAAAACTTCCAAGAGATTTGAATGATTTGAGGATAGTTGAGAGGTATAAAAAGCAAATCGAGGATGGGTTTGTCGAAGAAGTCAAAGAGCTAGTATCTGGTGGCAGAAAACTTTCCAAAACTGCTTCGCAAGCTCTTGGTTATAAGCAATTTATTTCTTATCTTGATGGAGAAATTACCCTTGATGAAGCGATTGATCTGGCTATTGCATCGACAAAACGTTTTGCAAGACGACAGGAAAAGTGGTTCAGAAGAGATCCACGAATTGAATGGATGGATGTTAAAAATAATCCCCTCGAACTAATAGAAGAAGTAATTAAGGTGTTTGATGTGATTGGCCGAAATACTTTAAATGAAGTCGTCAAAGTTCCTGATTATCTGTGAAACTAGCTAGATGGAATTAACTAGACATCAAGGTCTCGGGAATGTTTTCTTGATTGCCCTTTTGGAAGAACTGCCTGAAGATCCTTCTGGGCTAGCTCAAAAGTACTGCGACTCTACTAATGGAATTGGTGCTGATGGTTTAATTATTGGGACACCTCTTCCGGAAACCTCGAATAGTGCAAGTCGCTTTTATCTTTTCAATAAGGATGGTGGGCGAGCCGAAGTTAGCGGCAATGGGCTCAGATGTTTTGCACAGGCTTTATTTATGGGTGAAAAAACATCGAAATATGAATTTAACGTTGAAACAGATGTCGGATCTAGATTTCTGAAAATTGAAGAGTTGTTGACTGAAGATGAAATGCGAGTAACTGCCGAGCTTGGTAAAGCAGATCTTTTAGAGGTTCTAGAACCTGATCAATTTGAAGAGCAGCGATTACTTCGAGCAGCGAAAGTGGATATTGGCAACCCTCACTTGGTTGTACAAGTGGCAAATTTAGATGATTTTCAGCTCGAAGCATTTGCGGTCAGTGAAAATGAAAAGGCTGCGCCGGTTGGAATAAATGTGCACCTGATAGAAGTGACAGATCCTAGGAATATAAAAATGAAACACTGGGAACGAGGAGTGGGTATTACCGAGGCTTGTGGCACAGGAGCGTGTGCTGCAGTTTTTGTAACTTCAGAATGGGGTCAGACTGAATCTATAGTCAGTGTTCATATGCCGGGAGGTAGAGGAGTCGTGTCTATCGATCAATCAATAACACTTTCCGGTCCAGCGGTATTTATGGATAAACATCAGGTAAGTAATGGATAGGTCCTTTACTGGAGATCAATCTGCAAGGGAAGAAACCCACAGAGGTGGATTCGGTGAGTTTGGAGGCGAAGAACGTGGTCTAATTGATCGTTCATTTCGCGAACGTATTGTATTAGCCGGTGTTTCCTTGGAAGGTGTTGATAAAGAAATTACAGAATCCTCCCTTGAGGAGCTTGAGAGGCTTGTTGATACAGCAGGAGCTGATGCTGTTGCTGTCATAATTCAGAATAGGCAAGCACCAGATAAAGCTACTTTCGTAGGGAGTGGCAAAGCTCAGGAAATTCGATCTATTTCAGAGGAATTTGATGCCGACACGGTAGTTTTCGACAACGAATTGACTCCTGCTCAACAAAGTAATTTAGAGGGGATACTTAAGCGTTCAGCTCTTGATCGAACAGCTGTGATTCTCGATATTTTTGCCCAGAATGCAAACAGTCTTGAAGGTAAAGCTCAAGTGGAACTAGCGCAGCTTCGGTACCGTTTGCCGAGGCTAAGGAAGTCCGGCCGTACTTTTAGTCAGCAAGCAGGAGGAATTGGAACCAGAGGTCCAGGAGAAACCCAGTTGGAGGTGGATCGAAGAAGACTTATGCGTCGAATTCGGCGATTAGAACAAGATTTGAATAATTTGCGTAGACATCGGTCGACTCAGTCAAAGGCTAGGTCTAAAACAAGTAATCGTTCAGTAGCAATAGTTGGTTACACGAATGCTGGAAAATCTACGCTTCTTAACAGACTCACAGACGCGGGAGTATTAGTTGAAGACCGCTTGTTCGCAACCCTCGATACCACAACTCGTAGAATGCAGTTACCTGGTGGTGAGGCTGTTTATTTAACTGACACAGTTGGTTTTGTGCGTAAATTGCCTCATCAATTAGTCGAAGCGTTCAAAGCCACTTTAGATGTGGTAGTCGATGCGGATTTACTACTTCACGTTATTGATGCTTCAGATCCAGACCCAGAAGGATGCATAGAAGCTGTAAGACAAGTATTAGAAGCAATAGGGGCTTCTGAAGTTCCTGAGTTGATGGTTTTCAATAAAATTGACAAATCAGATGGTGTCGATAAGAGACTTCTCAAACGAGATGAAAACTGTGTGGCGGTTTCTGCTTCAACAGGTCAAGGTATCGATGAATTAGTGAATGAATTAGCGTCTTCGCTTAGGAAGTCAGAAGAAACGATTACGTTAAAAGTGCCTTTTGAACGGGGTGATATTAGAGCAATGGCGCATAGGGAAGGTTTTGTAATAAGAGAAGTTTTGGAAGAGTCCAATTGGCTAATTGAAGTGAGAGCTGACGAGAGTTCAATAGGTAGGCTTGAACAGTTCGAGATCGATTTCGATCTTCAGAGTTTGAATTGATGCAATGAAAAAAAAGTTCTCACCTCCTCCTTACCCATACGAACAACTTGACAAGTTTAGAAATTTAGCTGAATCTTTGCCTGGGGGAGCTGTAGACCTTTCTATAGGTACACCGTGTGATCCTGTGCCTGAAGTCGTTAAAAGGTCTATCACCTCTGAAATGAGTCTTGATTCGGCTCGTCCTTATCCGTCTTCAGTCGGAAGTGAGGATTTTTTGAAGGCAGCTTCTGAATGGATGGAGCGATGTCTTAAAGTTGAGATTCCGGAAACTTCTATAGGGGCTTGTATTGGAAGTAAAGAGATTGTTACAGGACTGCCTGCAGTTCTTAAATTGAGGAATCCGGATAAAGACACAGTTTTGTATCCAGCGGTTTCGTACCCGTCTTATTCGATGGGTGCTCAATTAGCTAATTGTCGTTCTGTGGCAGTTCCTGTTGATGAAGAATGGAGAATCGATCTTTCGAGAATTGATAAAAACGACATAGAGCGAGCAATTTGTCTATGGGTTAATAGTCCCGGTAACCCTGCAGGAGCGATTGAAGATTTAGAGAAGATAACTGATTGGGGTAAGGCAAATGAGGTGATGATTTTGTCAGATGAATGCTACATCGAATTCACATGGGAAACTTCTCCAAAGTCTGTTCTCCAGAGCAGCAAGGAAGGCGTCTTAGCAGTCCATTCCCTTTCTAAAAGATCAAATTTGGCTGGGATGAGAGTCGGCTTTTATGCAGGGGATCTAGAACTAGTTAACTATTTGCGTGAAGTGAGAAAGCATCAGGGTTTCATGCTTTCTGGTCCGGCTCAAAACGCAGGTGTAGCTGCTATGAATGATCAAGCTCATGTTGATGAACAGAAACAGTTGTATCTAGGAAGGCTTTCTAAATTAATGAACATTTTTGATTCCCTTGGAATTGAAACAGTGATGCCAGAAGGCGCTTTTTATCTTTGGATTGCCGCACCTGAAGCTGATGAATGGCGATTAGTTCAAGAATTGTCAAAAACCCTAGGCATGGTTGTTACTCCAGGTGAATTTTTTGGTGAGAAAGGTAAGGGTTATATAAGAGTCGCAGCGGTTGCTACTGATGATCGGATTGAATTATTGGAACAAAGGGCTGGGGTTTAGTTAAAAACTTGCTTTCTAGTCCATGAATAAGAGGTAATCTCAGGTATGACTGATTTAGCCAAAGAAATAGAAAAGATTTGGGAAAAAAGAAATGAATTAACAACCGGTGACTCGGAAGCTAATTCTCTCATACATGAGGCTATAAATTTGCTTGATACAGGTGAAGAGAGGGTGGCGGAATATGACACAGAAAATGGTGTACGGGTAAATGAGTGGTTGAAATTAGCTATTCTGCTACTTTTTCGTCAGTCAGAAATGTCCATTGAAGAAGTCGGACCTTTTGAATTTGTTGACAAAATACCTTTGAAGAAAAATTATATTGAGAGCAAGGTGAGAGTTGTCCCAGGTGCATCTGCTCGATGGGGAAGTTATCAAGCTCCCGGTGTTGTAATGATGCCCAGTTACGTGAACATCGGAGCTTATGTGGGTGAAAATACCATGGTCGATACTTGGGCAACCGTTGGTTCATGTGCTCAGATAGGAAAAAATGTTCACCTTTCGGGCGGAGTCGGTATAGGTGGTGTTTTAGAGCCACCTAATGCTGTACCAGTGTTTATAGGGGATGAATGTCTTATTGGAAGCAGGTGCATAGTGGCTGAGGGGGCTTCTGTGGGCGAGGGATCAGTTCTTGGAGCTGGTGCAGTTTTAACTGGTTCAATACCAGTTATTGACGCTGAATCTGGTGAAGAGTTGAGTAGAGGGATTGTGCCACCTTGGTGTGTAGCTGTTCAGGCAACTCGAGAGAGGCAATTTACTGGAGGAAGTTTTGGATTGCCTTGTGTTTTGGTTGTTCGATACTTAGAGCCTGGAGAGCGACATGACAAGTCAGCCTTGAACGAAGTTTTGCGTACACATGGAGTAACGACTTGAATATTGGATCTTCTAGCTATGCGTGATCTATTGGAATTGACCGCAGAGTTGGTGAATATTCCGTCTGTAAGCTTTGAGGAAGGTCCACTTGTTTCGTTAATAGATAAAGAACTAAGCGCTATTCCTCATTTGTCGGTTGATCGTGTCGGAGACAATTTGATAGCGAGAACTAATTTTAATAAAGAACAGAGACTGGTTTTGGCGGGTCACACTGACACGGTGCCGGGAGACACGAAGTCTGGGGCAAGGATTGAGAATGACACATGTTGGGGCCTTGGAAGTGCAGACATGAAGGGTGGCATTGCTGTAATGCTAGAACTTGCTAGGTCTGTAAATGATTATGCAATTGATGTGACATGGGTTTTTTACGCTCGTGAAGAAGTGGCGAGTGAGCACAATGGTTTAAAAGAAATTTTTGCCGAAGCACCTCAACTATTGAATGGAGATGCTGCAGTTCTCGGAGAGCCCACCAGTGCTTTGATTGAAGCAGGTTGCCAAGGAACTATGAGATTTTTGTTGACATTGAAAGGAGAGCGGGCACATTCAGCGCGTCCATGGATGGGTAGAAACGCAGTACACCGTTTAAGCGGCGTACTTGAGGCTTTAGAGAGTTATCAATACAGGAAACCGCTTATAGATGGTTGTGAATTTAGAGAGGCATTACAAGCAGTTGGTGTCGAAGGGGGAGTGGCGGGCAATGTAGTTCCTGATAACGCAACTTTGTTGATTAATCATCGGCATGCACCGGATCGTAGTTCTGATGAGGCAGAAAATCACGTGAGAGACTTTCTTTCTCCATATATCGAAGATGGTGACACTATTGAATTAGTGGACAGGGCGCCAGCAGCAGCTCCTGGGATGAACCACTCTCTTCTTGCTGCTATAGGCGAAGGTATTGAAACTCGTGCAAAGCTAGGTTGGACAGACGTAGCTTTTTTCTCTGAACAGGGGATTCCAGCAATTAACTTTGGGCCAGGTGATGCAACTTTGGCTCATACAGCTGAGGAGAGGGTAGAGCGTGAAAATCTTGAGCTCACTTTCGAGACACTTAGAAAAGTGTTGGAAGTGAACTAGTTAAAGATCTCAGATTTTTCGCAAAACAGTTACAACTTTTCCGATAATTTTTACTTCACTGGCACTGTATTCGATGTCATCAAAGTCTGGATTTGATGAGCAGATTGTAACTTTATTTCCTTGCTTTTTAAGCCTTTTAACTCCTACGGTTCCATCGGCCTCGGGTAATTCAACTACTAGGAGCTCATCGGGGGAACTGGAAGAAGTTTCAGATTTAACGACTACGTAGTCGTTATCGAGTATTCCGTCACCTGTCATCGAATCACCTTTGACTCTGAGCATGAAAAGGTTTCCGTCTCCAGTAAATTCTGCTGGAAGTGGAAGAGATTCTTCAATATTTTCCTGTCGGAAAACTGTGACTCCTGCTGCTACTTCACCGACCAGAGGGACGTGTTGAACGGCCCCTCGATCTACAGCCGCTCCACTGATCGGGTCAAAACATACTTCTATGGCTCGAGGTTTACCAGGATCAGATCGTCGCAAATAACCTAATTTTTGAAGACTAGAAAGATGGGCGTGCACAGTTGAAGGGGATGTTAAACCTACTGCCGTACAGATTTCACGAACAGAGGGTGGGAAACCTCTCTCCCTAGACTCGCTGTCAATGAATTCGAGTATTTGTATTTGTCGTTTAGTCAGAGAATTTTCATTCATAATAAAAAACCTTTTTTAGTTGCAATCGAACATATGTTCGATATCATTATAACATGATCGAACACTTGTACGACGCACATATGTTCCCCGAACAAACGTTCTTTGTCAAGTATTTAAGTGTTTTTCCTTATAAAACAGCTATGTCACACCCCTTTGAAAGGATGTATACATGAATACTTCAGTCATTTATAGCTCCTACGACATTACTAACCCTCAGCTACAGAATTTTGCCTCTAGACCATTGCCGCAAAAAGTTTATCGACGTCGCCGTCTAGCTTTTTTATCACTGGTCGGATTAGTCGTGTTTTTAGGTGTTTTAATGGCTAATGAAATTATTGGCCGAATTCACGGTGTTCCTGGGGGTTCAGTAGTCGAAGCTGCTGGAAATCCAGTTATATATGTTGTGCAACCCGGCGACACTCTTTGGGAAATTGCTGACAAATTTAATCCCGAAGGTACAGACATAAGATATACAGTTGATGAACTTTCAAAAGTTACGGGCGGGGCTCAACTACAACCAGGGCAACGTATTGTTCTTAACAGTGGGTTATAAATCCTTATCTAACTGTCAGATAACGACAAAACAAAAATTCTTCTTCTAGTAATATTCGATCCACGGTCAGTTCGACAGGAGAGTTAACTGGATTGTTAAGAAATGCTGCAGGGTCCTCTCCGCCGACGGCCCTAGGTGAAACGCTTAGGCAGAATTCGTCTATTAAACCAGCAGCTAACAAGTTTGCATTCAGATTTGGACCACCTTCGCAAACAACAATTTTTCCATCTTGTTTGAAGAGGTCGCTGACAACCCTTGAAACAGTTAGTTCTTTTTCTGGAAAATCGATAATCTCCGATGATAATAAAAATTTGGAAGCATTTTCTTCGAG
Organism: Dehalococcoidia bacterium; assembly: GCA_002699555.1. Lineage (GTDB taxonomy): Bacteria > Actinomycetota > Acidimicrobiia > Acidimicrobiales > MedAcidi-G1 > MedAcidi-G1. The sequence goes on along the minus strand of PABN01000046.1, from coordinate 1,617 downwards.
TGACTCACTTTTTGTATAAATGAGAGGTGGTTTGTCTTCGGGATGACGTTCAGCGAACAAGCCCATATCAGGATTTAGATTAAGCTCACCAGAAAGAACAGCTATTCTAGGACGTTTTTCTTGTCCTCTGGATTCTCTAAACTCAGCTAATCTGCCCTGGGGTGTTTTTGGTGCCTTGTAATTTTCGGATCGAACGGTACCCGCCCCGACCAGAATAATGTCCGCAAGTCCCCTGATTATTTGATAGATATTTTTATCCGCTAACCCGCTTAATCCTCCTGCTCTACCTTCAAAGGAAACGAAGCCATCCACAGAATTAACCATATTTAGCAATACCCAGGGTCTCGTTTTGAAAGGTGTTCTGACATCACTGTTGTAAACAGTTATTGGGTCCACTTCAATTTCTTCTGGAAAGATCTGCTTCATACAAATGACAGTATCGGAATTGTCTAGATTTTCTGATTCTGAAATAATAATTATTTAACGAAAATAAACAAGTTGCAGATTTTATTGATTAGTTAATTATTTAAGCACTATCGTCGAATTAGGTCTACAAACTAGGTATAAATATGGCAATGAAAATATGTCTAATTGATTCAAGTTCTTTCAGAGAGCTAGTCTGATGGCGTCTCTAAGATTTTCTTTCGGCACGATGGGGTCCGGTAAAAGCACCTTGGCTCTGCAAATCCATCATAATTTATCCTCCAGAGGGTTGTTTGGAATCCTCTGCAGTCAGCTAGATAGAGCGGGTGGTAAAGTTTCCAGTGCTTTGGGGGTCTCTGCGGATGCTGTTCAAGTCTCCCCAGAGTTCAATCTTTACGACTTCGCCCTGAAAGAAAAAGAAAACAATGGATCTCTTGATTACATGATCTGCGATGAGGCGCAGTTTTATTCGGTTGATCAGATAGAACAGTTAGCTCGTGTAGTTGACGAGATTGGAGCGGAAGTTTACACCTTTGGACTTCTTACTTCGTTTCAAGGAGAATTGTTTGAAGGGACTAGAAGGTTGCTGGAACTTTCCGACGAGAGGATTGAAGTGCAAGTTGAAGCGCGTTGTTGGTGTGGACGACGAGCTACTCATAATGCGCGGCTAGTTGAAGGCGAACAAGTTTACGATGGGGATCTTGTCGTAGTTGACGATCCGGACGACCAAGATGTCACTTATGAACTTCGGTGTCGTCAGCACTGGTTAGACGGAGATTCGGGCCCAGATCGTCAGGTTGTTCCTATACACGCTCCACATAAAGAAGTTAAATCAGCAAACGGCTAGCGCGAACAGCGGGTCTTACGTCAAGTTCGCTAACCTGAAAATATGACTGAATATAAACCTCCTTTAAACGACATCAGGCTAGTTCTAGAAGAGATTAGTGATATAAGTGGATTATGCGACCTGCCTGGTTACGAACATGTGGACGTCGAAACGATAGACGGAGTTCTTGAAGAGCTTGGACGTTTTGCAGCTGAAGTTATCTCGCCTGTTAATAAAATTGGTGACCAAGAAGGATGTTCTGTGTCAGATGGTGTAGTTACTATGCCAGACGAATTTGGGGACGCTTGGAACCACTTTATAGATTCCGGTTGGGGGGCTATTGCACAAGATCCTGACTATGGAGGGGG
>PABN01000045.1 GCA_002699555.1 Dehalococcoidia bacterium | reverse complement strand
ATAGTAACCAGGGTTCGAAGTCGATCGCTATTGGTTTACAAGCGGGAAGATCAAATCAAAGAAAACTTTCAGTTGCTATTGGTACAAACGTGGGAGAGTATAACCAAGGTTCAACTTGTGTCGCTATTGGTCATTTAGCGGGATACTGCAATCAAACAGCCGAATCAGTTGCTATTGGTAACTATGCTGGTATGTCTAACCAAGGTTGGTATTCAGTCGCTATTGGTAATGAGGCTGGCAGATCAAATCAGGGTTCGCAGTCGGTCGCTATTGGTAACTATGCTGGCTCTTCAAACCAAGGTACATTTTCAGTTGCCATTGGTAAAGGAGCGGGTTCGAATAATCAGGGTGCATATTGTACCGCGATTGGTGAACTAGCGGGTTCTAGTAACCAGGGCGTCAGAGCTATTGCTATTGGTGATCATGCAGGTAAGTTAAACCAAGAAGGACAGACAGTTGCTATTGGTGGTGCGGCGGGATTTTCAAATCAGGGTTGTTATGCAGTCGCGATTGGTAGAGATGCGGGCAATACTAACCAAGGTTCATTTTCAGTCGCTATTGGTTACCAGGCAGGTAGAGTCAACCAAGGTTCGCGTTCAATTGTAATCAGTGCGATTGGATTGTATGAACCAACAACACCTGATGCATTTTTTGTAAAACCTATAAGAAGTGCTAATGGAGTTGCTATGCAGTACGACGCCACAACGGGTGAAATAACGTATTCTAGTTCAGATGATCGTCTGAAAGTTGACGAAAAGTATATATCTGATGCCACGACTACATTGATGAAATTAACTCCCCAAGAATATTACAAAAAATATAAGATTGATGAACCTAGAATTTCCCATTATGAATCTGGATTGATGGCACAGGATGTTTGGTACGATGTTCCAGAACTTAGACACACCGTTCATCATGGAGCCTATTCTAATCCAACAATTGAGAAACCGAATTCTAACATTAATAATCCAAGTGACGACCCAGATTATTCGGCGTGGGGTAGTGAACCGGCACAAGTAGATTACACTCAGATTATACCTTATACGGTAAAGGCTATACAAGAGATTGTAACTGAACTTCCAAGAACAAAAACGACTGTATCGAACATCTGGGGACAAGAAAATGTGACAGGTTTAATAGTAAGTGCTAACACTAATAGTCATAAGAATGGTCCAATACCTAATGTAAAATTGAGTAACACGTGGATGGATACATCTTGGTATGGTGTGATATCAAATAAGAAGACAGATACGAAAGATTATGACACATTAGTAGATACTAAAGGTGATGTGTTCGTGTGGGTAACGGATGTTAACGGATCGGTAACTTCGGGTGATCTCATTACGACGTCGAATATTTCTCCGGGTTACGCACAGAAACAAGATGACGATATAATCCATAGTTTCACCGTTGCTAAACTCACACAAGATTGTGATTTTACAACTACATTTCGTAACATACGACGTCCTAAAAAGGAGCTTCGTGAAGTTACATATTATATTACAAAAAATCGTCTCTCGATAAATGTAAGCGAATTTGATAAGATTACAAATCCCAACCACAAAACGACAGATACGACTACATTATTCAGACTAAATGAAGACGAAACGATTTCGGAAGAGGAGTATAATAAATTAAATGAAGATGAACAAACTAAATACACAGAGGAGATTAAAACAAATTATTATCGTATACAAATCACGGAGCACACATTTGATAATGGTGACTACGATGTAACTGAAACACGAGAAGAAAATGTTAATGTATATGATACAAATGGACAAATCGTATGGGAGGATACTGGTGAAACTGAACCAACGTATACTCTCATAGATAATGGAACTTACAAAGCAGCTTTATTGAGTTGCAAAATAATCTAGATTCTTTAAAACTTTATCCCAATTATAATTTTGTTTCACGTGTTCTCTACCACCGGACATGGTATCAGGATTCTTGAAACAAATTTGTAGATAATCAGTGAAATCTTTATAGTCACATATCGCATGATAGCCACCCTCTTTTTCATTTGATAAACTGTGCACAATTACTTTTGGTTTAACTATGTGTGCATAATGTTTTAATGTTTCACGCAAAGCTGGAACATCTGACACGATTTGGGGTTTATTGAAATACAAATGTTCGGTTGTTGTTAGACCAAAACCTTCTCCCCGACAAGTATTCATGCCTACATCCGCTGCATTATATAATATATTAACTTCATCGTCAGTCATGTGTAATGGTTTTGTATTTATAAAAATATGTTCATTTATAACTTTTTCAGTATCTAATCCAAGACGATTACATTCTGTGATTATAATTTCTAGTATATTATACCCATCCGCATGATATGATAGACACCCACAAAACAATTTTATACGCGAATTCATATTTTCTCTTTTTAAAAACTCTATAAATGCCCGCGTTGTAATATCCCAACACTTTCTTGTTGAATTTCTGTTCATATTTACGACCACAAAATCATCAGAATTAAACCCCATTAAACTTTTCGCTTCTGTTTTGGGTACATCTTTAAAGCGCTCAAAATCTACACCATGAGGCATCACACTTACTATATCAGGATTGAATTTCATATCTTCAATGAGATGTTTTTTCCAACATTCTAAGAATACCCAAATGTGGTCAAAATTGTAATTTTTTAATTTTTGATATATAGTTGAACTTTGCCAAGGGTATACTATATCCAAATATACGAATTTTTTAGGTGGCATATGTTCAACGGGTATTTTTTCTAACACAGCATTTGTGACCATCATATCATTGTATAAGAATATGGCATCCGGCTTTTCTTTGATGAGTGCGGGAACTATCATATTGTCTCCAAATCCTAGAGGTGATTCTGGATCTATTTCACATGCATCATAAAATTTTATACGCGGATCTACATACCGATCTGTGATTTGTTGATTTTTAAAATTTTGAAATGCATAATATACAACTTCTACATCGGGTATATTCACGAGATAATTTGAAATCTTATTTGCAACTCGTGAATATCCGGTTCCCTGCCTAGGATCTAAAGCCATAAAAAAGATTTTCATTACCTTTATATGACGTATATTTTTTAAGCATCTCCATAAATTTCAAGAATATCTCTAACGACGGGACTTCTTTCAATATCTTTAAATTCAAATTGGATATATTCGATCCGTTTATAATTTTTATCTTTAATTCGTTCGCATATATCTTTGAGACCATTTTCTTCATATTTTCTATCGTGTTGTTTGAGATCGCCTGTAATGACCATTTTTGTACCTTCACCTATGCGCGTGAGGAGCATTTTCATTTGATTTGGAGTTGAATTTTGCATTTCATCGGCAATGATAAAAGCATTTTTAAATGTTCTACCACGCATGTACGCTAATGGGCAAATTTCAATAATTTTTTCTTTTATCATGTATTGAATATCACCTTGACTATAGTATTCACCGAAAATGTCCATAATTGGTCGTGTCCAGGGATCCATTTTTTCTTCTAATGTTCCCGGGAGAAACCCAATATCTTCTTCGACAGACACGACGGGTCGGGTCATTACAATTTTTTTATACGTGCGGTCGTTATACCCTTGTATCGCCGCACAGCATGCCAACATTGTTTTCCCCGTTCCTGCGGGTCCTACGGCAAATACCATAGATTTGTTGATACTGTATAACATTCTGTTATATTCTCTCTGATTGTCACTCTTTGGAATCACTACTGGATTCACTTCCTCGAGTTCCATTTCTTCTTCGAAATAATCAGTATCATAGGATGATGAGAGTGAAAATTTTAGGCGACGACCCTTTTTACCTCCCATATATTTTACGCAGAACTTTTATTGACCCACCATATAAATCCCCCTAAAAGAGATGCTAAAATGGCGACCAAAAGACCGAACGAATATTTTTTGGGATTTTCTTCTGGAGGTTTATCAGGGAGTTTTTGAACATTTTTATTGAGTGTATCAATTTTTTTCAAAAGTTTTTCAAGTGCTTGAAGAATTTGAAGTTCTCGATCTTTTGGTTTTTCCTTAACGTTTACAGTTGTAATCTCTAGGACCATGTACCACTTTGCATCTGGTTGAAGTGGAAGATAATCACCATCATCTTGTTGTTCAAATATTTCAAAATGTAGTTTTTTTATGGAAATGGGATTGAAGTAATTGGTTTGTCGTTGGAAACTTTTCCATTGTTTATCTCGAAGAACAACTCCGTCACTTCCGGTGAAATGGCGTTCCAATGGAACACGACTTAGTATTTGTCCATGTCGTTCATCGAGAATTTGCGCCACCTTCGGTACATCAGGACAGATAATATCGACATACTTTGCGATGTCGGTATTCAGATTGGAATTATTTTCACCAACTTGTGTGATGTAGAAGTCAACCATTTTAATACCCATCACTCTACCCATATCTTCGACGTGTGTATTAGATTCGAGAGTGAGATCAAGTGAAAATGCATTGTTTGTACCATTAACGAATGTCGAATCTAAAATGATATATTGAACTTTTTTTGGTATATCGTCCAGAGACATTTCTAATGTTTACAAATATTATAATATGATTCCCGCGGTCGCACGAAATACTATCATGTTGACAGGTACGATTGCTTTTTATGGCATTTGGGATTTTATTAAGCTATTGAAATCATATAAAAAAAAGTAACATACTATTACAAATGCTTCTCGTAGCCATTTACAACACCGTGATTTCCATGGGTTCATATTACGCTCGTTCGACTTATAAGTGGGTTAAGATGGCTGTCTGGGACGCCCCAATTCGAGTATATCTTGATGTTCAGTTGGAGCAAATGAGGCTTGAACGAAACCTAAGTAACTTCGAGGAAGATGAAAACCACGAAGAATGAAAGAATATTTCATCCCTGTGACGACCGACGACTTTCGAATCGCATTCTGTCAGGCGACATCTTCTCTTTGCTCTGACGTCCAACGACTTATTTGGGAAGAAGTACTTTATTGTACCGAATCTATTGAACCCCCTCCAACACCGAAAAAATGCAGCATTTCTTACACTCGCTTTCCGATTTCTTTACCTCGAGACCTGTTCGGAAGTCAACTAGTCTCACAGAGAAATTGATCAATTACACGACTATCGAGACAACGAATGATTGTGGTGAGAAGAGATATCTTGAGGTACCAAGGCCAAGATCTCGAGAACGTCGTGAAAATCTCGAAGTCCTTCTTACGAAGTGCAAGCGACTCCTGTCCTTCGTAACGAAAAAAGATCCCACCACAGATGCTTCGTTCAAGATTATTCAGTTGAGTGACAGGGTAAGAATGTCTCTTTACATGGATGATGACATCACACCCTTATTTGATGAGTATGAAGAGTTTGAGAAGCGATACAAGAAGAATTCTAAATCTTCTATGAACCTAAGTAGTATTGAAAATTTCTAATATGTATGTAATCATGGATCATTTTCATAAACTCCTCGATCTCGTCGACAAGAATGCGAACACGATCCCCGAGGGAGACTACATTGAAATTTGTAACATCATCAAATACATTCACGAGAAAGTGAAACCGCCCCCATTTCTCTTGAATCAAAATGAACCGATGACATTTTATCAAATTCCGTACGAAGATACTTTACTTTCAGATCGAGACACTAACGCTATGAGAGAACGGGATTGATTCAAACCTAAGTTGTAGACTACAATATGTAATAGTAAGAAAAATGCAAAAGCTTATGCATCTCATTGACAAAAATACGCACCTTATACCTGAGGGAGACTATATCAGGATGTGTGAATGTATGAAAGAAATACATGAAAAACAAGACGTCATTACTGTGACTCCAGATGTCGTGAGTGAGGACTTCATCATGACAGCTGAGGTTCTTAATAAATGTCACAAATGGATTGTTTCTACTGATGCGCTTAGGGATGCATATATTGAACACCAGAAAGATCCCGAGGATCGAGTGAATTTGGGTGTGTACAATAATATTAGAGAAGCGTGTAGTTCATTTTGGAATGAACTCACACGGACTCGTGGATATGATGAACTAATGTGGTTTATTCGTCAAGGTGGGATTGCTCAGCGAGATTTTAGATATTATGGCAGGGAGGTGCTGATGGGTCGAGTGTAGCTGTGCTCACGACTTTTCCTTGTAGTTCTTTTAATTTGAGATGGATCATTTTGAGTTCATTACAAATTTCGACATACGCCCATTCCGTTCGTGTTGGAAACAATTTGTCATCATCAAGAATCGTCATAATTTTGTTTAGATGATTCATACCTACTTAGTATATAGAGATTTAATGCGAGTACAATAAAAATGGATACACTTATCAAAAAATTCCGTGACGAATTTATCGTCGATAGAACGAAACACAACCTCCCCGAAGCCACCTATCGCAAATTGTATGAATTTTATACTCAATTATGGGCGGAACACGATTCACTCATCCATGAGTAGATCAATTTCTCGTTCGTATGTTTGTGAAAGTAGTATTGTTTTTAGTTCTCGTGCAAATGTGATATGTTTCTTTGGAATATCACCCCAAAGTCTCTCATTCGTAACAAATGCATCTACAGCTCCATCTCGTAAAAGAGGTTCGAGTAAGTTCCAATTTGGTTCATTATAACGAATTTTTTTACAACCTCGTGCGAATCGTTTAGAATATATATACCACGCCGCAATACTTTTATAAATGTGTATGGGTCGCTTCCCCTGTTCGAGACACTTTCGTAGAGAAGGTACAACGAATGTGTGAAACTTTGTGAATCCATCCATACAGATTCTATCTAGATCATCGACATTCGCGGAGCTTGAAAATCTTTCCTCAACTTTGTCAATATATTCATAAATATCAAATGGTAATTCGATATCGATTGATGGTCCAATTTCTTGTTTCTGGAGTTCTTTGAAGTGATTGCGACATGATGTATCGTTCATGACTTCATCAAAAGTGTTGTATCCAGCTAGAGCACCCAGATATGCGAGTGATGTGTGACCACCGTTAAGAATTCTAATTTTTGTTTCTTCATATGGTTCGATATCTTTCGTGATGACAACACCAACTTGTGTGAGATCTGGAAAGTCTGATGCGAATTTATCTTCAATAACCCATTGGGTATATTCTTCAGTCTGAACAGCATTGTACCCAAAACCTGGAAATATATCCTCAATTTCACTGCGAAGTGTATCGGTTGTACGAGGTGTTATGCGATCGACCATACAAGACGGAAACTTTACATTTTCTCGAATCCAATCGGCAAGTTCATGTTGATTTGTTTGATACAGGTATGCTAAGAACTGTGTTTCGAGAACGAGCCCATTTTGGTGGATATTGTCACAGCATAAAATGGTTATGGGACTATTACGATTACGAAGACCACAAGCTAGGTACTCGAATAATGGGGAACCTGGTGTGTATCCACTCTCTGTAACGGTGATCGTTATGAGGTGCACACTGGGTAATGTAAGCATATGCTTAGCGATGGTTCGGTTCTTGGTCCAATCGATATAATCGAGGTGAGACCTCACCCTGGTATATTTGGTGGGGGTTTTCACGATGTAGTCATCAATCTCTCGAAACCCTTCATTCCTGAGATTGACGGCGACGATACCCCAACGAAGGTCACCAGTCTTTTCCATGTACTCGTCGATGTACATGGCCTGGTGTGCTCGATGGAAATTGCCATATCCTATATGTACGATTCCCGTCTGGCATTCGGATTTGTCATACATTCGTTAAGTTACTTAGACAAATTAAAATCAGTAATATGTAAGTATGAATAATCTTGTTAGGGCTATGCAATTACTAGATAAACATTCTGACAAACTTCCCGAGGGGGACTATCTTGAAATATGCAATAACCTTATGCGTTCATACAATCAACGAACGGATCCTGTATATTTTTTCGATTACGAAAACTTTGGGATACTTCCTATAGGTCCGTCTCAGGAAACATTACAACACTTCCATGACTATTATTTTGACAAGGCTTTGAACATCGATAGTGACTTTTTACATGGTCAACTGACGTACTTGGAAAAGGAATTGTCCGAGAGTCGTCCTATTCGACGTGTAACTAAAAGTATTAAGGAAAGAGTCCTTCGTCACTATTGCCAAATTCATGGTTTGGATATAGATGATGTTGAGGGAGGTTTTTCTAAGAAACAGCTTAATTCGATGTGTAAAGCATTTATCGATATTGAAAATGATTTTAGAGAAAAATACAGGGAGTCAATCGAGAAGAGAATACAATGGTTAGAGCAAGCGGATGATCGTTTAGATAACATATAAAGTTTTGAATATATGGAGTTCAAGGATGAATGTCGTCAGTCGGCTTCGAGTCCCGCCTAAAGTGTATAGGAGGGTACTGCGAACTCGGAGGCGCTTCGATCCATACCGTGAAACATCCATACGGTATATGGGGTATGCGAATGAAGTTGGTGAAGCTCTCGAAGATTATTTACCGGATTGGGGTATCCCAGCTTCATACTGTGTGGCGGCGACCTACGTGATATTCGACACTTTGGACAAGGGTCAGAGGGCGTATGATTCTACTCCTAGAGAAGATAGGTTCGAAGAAACATTGAGAGCTTCGACTGAAACGTTGGTATGGCAGTTACTGGCATCGATTATATGGCCAGGTGGAGTAATTAAACTTTTTGTAAATGTTATCGATTTAATTATTCCATATGACGATACCATTTTACCAACATTCATTGGGATACTTCTTATTCCTGTGATTATTAGACCAATTGATGTATTTGTTGATCTATTGATGGAAGATACTATATCTAGAGT
>PABN01000044.1 GCA_002699555.1 Dehalococcoidia bacterium | reverse complement strand
GACTCCGCGCACGTGCACTCTGTAGCGTCTTGGACGAAAGTAGTCAATCCAGCCGCACAGTCAGTGCAATACGTATCTGTTTTAAACTGACCCAAAGTGCAAGGTACAACCTTTTTGCACTCACCGTCCATAAAGTACTTGCTTCCCGTGCACGCACAGGTAGTATTCGACTGGCACACAGGTGGAGGTGGCAGTGCACCTGCATGAATGGGAACGTACGCGTCCGTACACTCTGTAGTCTGAGAGGCGCACATCACACCGTTGTCTACATCGGTACATTCTGTAGAAAGACCATCGAGTCCATTGCACGCACCTTGGGAACACGTTTCAATGGTGTGCCCCTGACCATTACGAAGGAGTACATCCGACCAACTGTTTACCAGGACAACCTTATCTGGCTGGTGATTAAGGAGGTATCCTTTGCCATCGCCATCGACCGTCAGAGAATTCCCGACAAACCTGCACCCTACGAATATTAGTTCAGACATTTTATCGGAAGGATACGCTTTAAACACGTAATCGGTAAACCCTGAAAAAATAACATCGTCGAACTTTACTGTAGTTGTTTGTCCTTCATAATGCTCTAAATTAATACTTTTTTCCCTTGGCTGAAGATGAATGTGACGTAATGTAACCTGTGATGTTTCCATGTTAGTTGCTTGAATGATTTCTGTTTTTAAAACAGGGTAATTCACCCCAATGAGTTCTGAATTTGTATTAAGGGAACACCACGATCCGACTGTTATGTCGCTGGAGAGTTTTCTTCTCTCATTTTTGTTTAATCTACAACTGGTATCCAACTCCTGGAGTCCATCGACGGACGTTTGAGTTCGATGATCGCTTTGTAGCGTTGACTCCGCGCACGTGCACTCTGTAGCGTCTTGGACGAAAGTAGTCAATCCAGCCGCACAGTCGGTGCATTCAGACGCCGAATCGGTGGACGTTTTGCCCAATGGACAGGCTTTGCACACACCGTCGGCGTACGTTCCTGCACTGCATGGAGTGCATCCGTTATCAAACACTTCGCCCGGTGCACATACGCAACTGCCGTCTTTGAAGTAGGCTTCACCAGTGCACTCGTACGCATTGTCTGCCCTGCAAGGAGGGTACGGTGGAAGGACGTCTACGGACGTCTGAACAAACGTCTTGTCCCCACAGTCCACTACATCATGACTGCACAGAGACGCCCCGTTGACGGTGGTGCAGGTCGTACCGACGTCAATTTCCCAGTCTGAATTGGGCAATCCGTTACACACATCATTGGTGCAATTGAACACTTCCCAGTTCCCATTGTCTACTTCGGCAAACTTGTGGTAGGTGTTGATAATTGCATAACGGTTGGGAACAACTGCCTCACCATTGCTCCCCTGGTATGATACACCATTCGCTGAATACAACAATGGTTTATCAGTAAGTCCCAAAATCCTAGAATTCATTATTTTTACTTCTGTTCCATAATAGGCGTCTGTGTAAATCACACCATTTGTCGGTTCTTTGTTCACATTGAGTATAACGTCGTTTAGAACTAATGAATTGTATGATAAATAGAAACCGTCAAGTACCTCAATTTTGACGTGATGGAATTCTACTTTTTTGTGTATTTCGATTGTTTCGTCCCATGTATAAATGGTTGGGTAATTCACACCTACCAGTTTGATATTCTCAAATAAATTTTCTTCATCAACACCACCAGGTACCTTTTCACGTGGTATGTCTGACGATACTTTGAATACTTTGAAGTCGCCGTCTAGCTCTTCCCCGTCCTCATTCTCGTACTCCTCCAAGCCTTCGACCGACGTTTGAGCGATGAAATCCGTGTTGTCGGGTGTGTAAGGCGTGTCCGGCACAGGCGCGGGTGTTGTAGTGGGCGCGGGTGTAGTCAAGCCAATGTCTTCGGGCACTTGCGTTTGTATGTCGTTGAGTCCAGCGTGCAATGCTTTCAATCGATCGACCAAGCTCTGCACGTAGGCTTTCATAAAATTGACCAATCTATCTTTTCGAGCGTCGCTGATCTTGACCGTTACTTTGTTCCCTTCAACGGACACTTTGTCCAATGGAACAGCAGCCAGTTGCGAAACTATACGTTTGATATCGTTTGCGACCGCGCTCGCCTGGAGTCCGTCCAATTCAACGGTCTGTTGGATCCTCGTTTCGTCGGTGTAGGTTTCGGTTGAATCGTACAGGTATTGTAGTTGTAGGCTTTGTATTTCAGCCATACTTTCTTTAATTTTTTGCAACAATTCATTTTCGTAGGCATTCATGGTTTCTTTGCTGCTACCCTTGGCTTTGAACGAAGTTTCAACGTTTATGGTAACAAGCACGCTGTCTGCTAGCAATCTACGTCTAGTTTGCGTGTGTTCTTGCACGCTGGTCAATGCTATGGCATCTTGGTTGATGCTAAGAATAGTGGAAACAGCTTCTTTGATTGCATTCTCGAGTTCTACGGTTTTTTCTTCGGTAAACGCGTTGTAGGTTATTCCTTCTACTACGATGCCTTGTTGAAGTACCGCCCGATCACACTGCAATATGTTTTTGTATTTTTTTGCAAAACCAAAGCGTCCATAAGGTATTCGATCGGACAAAGAACAGCCTTGTTTGTTTTCTCGAAGAACATCTACCCACATTTTCATGAATTCAATGGTCAGTACTTCGCCGGCGCACCTGCGGTACCCCCTCCCGAATGCCCAGTTACCGTCTTGTTCTATTATCTCCGTTCCTTTGACCACCACGGCTTGTTCCGGTGTTTTCTTCCACAGATGTGCAAATGGGCATGTTTGATTTTTTGTAGTGTCGATTGGAGCATGACCTTTCATCACTTCTTTTAAGGAATGTATTACGTGAGTATGACTGTCGTCGTGGTCAGAATCTTTGTCTACGTTACTCACGACAAATTTAGCGGTTGGGTTGGTCTTCAGATGTGAGTATAATTCCTCAGACGTGAGTGGTTCGAAGTTGGGTTGTTTCAATTGGACTATTTCCTGCATCAGAATGGTCCATTGTACGGTCATAGCAAATACATTATGTAAATATTCAACAACAATGTCTGCATCGTTGTACCCGTTGTCCTTTAACGATAGAAACAGCCCCCCATATTCATTTTTACGCAATTTTCTATACACTTTGTCCATGTAATAGTCGTGTTTTAGAATATGTTTTTGTATAGCTTCCGGCATTTTGAGTGATTCTTCGGGTGTGTTTACGGAACTGACCGCTGTAAATGCTTCAATTCCACTTTTTATGAAATCTATGTCGTCTTGTTGCGGTTGTTCTCGGGTGTGTATAATAAAAGTAGCGGAACATATTGCGTCCAATACGTTGCTATGAAACGACGTGTCCGAAGAATTAAGGGTAGCCAATGCTTGCTTTAAGAGAGGTTTAGTTAGATCTTTGTACAATTGAATATGTTCGGAATCCAACCCTTTCATGTACCTGAGTTTCATGATGTTGTTATGAGAACCTTCGTACCCCCTGTCTTCTAAATTGGTGATAAAAATGGAGGTTCCCGTGGATGCGTTTTTGACCAAAGCACTGATTCTAGGCAAAGCTATGTCTCTAATAATATTAGGAACGGAATCAAATTTGTGCAACGTTTGGTGCACGTTAAAGGTTTCTTTTTCAATTTGAGCGTAGAATCTAGGAGGAATGTATGCACATATTTTATTGTTGTATTTGCATGTAGTGTTTTGTTTATCCAACCGCGTACTTAAGTCTTCTAGGTCATCTGTGGTTTTACTTAAAGCTACTTCTTTTAAATGATCGATACCGTGTACTCCCTCGAACGAGAGCAATTCTATGGTATTGGGTAGAGAATGGGTTAACGTTGTTTTATTGAAATCTTTTCCTGGGTTTAAAAATAAAACAAACATCACAGTGCACATGGCTACTATAAAAAAGGCACAAACTAAATTGGATACTTGCATTTGTCTTACAAATGAAGTAAATATATAATACGAAAATATAAAAAGTCGAACAAAAAAATGTCACATATAAATTAACAGTATTTCGTGTTAAAGAATAATAAATTATTAAAAAATGGATATTCTAAAAGCTTATTCACTGAAATCTTTCCCCGTGGCACTGCAACAACCAAAAAAAAAACAAAAAAATCAAAGTTCCGAAGCATTCGAGTCGGGCAGTTCGAACTATCTTTGTTATAATTGCAACCGTGCCGTAGTTGTGACTACAAATTCTAGGATAATTTGTTCAAATTGTAATTGTAGGATTCTGGTAAAGAAAACTGAAAAGAAAAGTATAAATTATTCTTGTGTATAATAAAATGATTTTTTATCGCTTTGAAGACAGTGATGAAATCCGTGAAGCTGAGATTGAATTGGGATATGACAAATTAGAAGACATGCTTTCTAGTCACATATTTGGCAGTGCAGAACCGTCCTGTTCATTTATATTCAAACAAATGGAAAAATCAAATGAAAACGATGTGTATGTTTTGGAACGTGTGTTTGGATCACGCCATATTAAAAAGGTAGAACCACCCACCCAAACATCAAAACGTCGTAAACGATGGGTTTCGCCGAAAAGACGTTGGAGAAGCCGTAGCCCAGTATCAAATATAAAATAGTATTTATTTATGTCCAAAATTATAATAATGGGTTGGTATAAAGTATTAGCCGTATTTGCATTTATTCAATCACTTGTAACTATTGGTTCATTATTGACTTCTCAACCATTGCTTTTTCCACTGAATGATTTTGATTCATTTGAAAACGAGGGAAATGAACAGCTAAATGTACCTGGTATTTTTGCTATATGTGAGTCAGTGGCGGCTGCATGTATTTTGATAGGTGCACTCTATATAAATGTATCTGAACCAAAGAAGGGACATACAGTTGTAAGTGGAGTGGTTTTTCTGTTAGCATTTATTTTATCTTGTGTTTTTACCGTTTGGAGAGCGTCTTCAATGGGTACAATCGATTTTTTATCCGAAAAAAATACATGTAGAGATACTAATAAATTGACTGGGTGTCCGACAACTGTTTTTAAAGAATCAAATTACATGATTGAAAGTAAGGAACATTGTAAATTTAACGCTTACGGTGATACAATATATCCACACGATGCAAATTACACGGATCCATTAATAGATTGGTCTGATAAAGATAATTATGATATATCAAAGAAAGATCATTTAATGGTAAAAATTAAAAAAGCAACAACTGAGATAAACGAAACAGATATTGGACCAATTTCATATTGTTGGTATTGGGCATGCGATCCAATATGCAACGAAGAACGATATCGTTTGAATCAACTTTGGTTGACGCTAAGTGCAATGAACACTGTGTTTTACCTGTTGGGTGTTGTGTTTTCTGGTTTATCATTCAATGATGCAAAACGGGATGAATTAGAAAAAGCAGAAAAATATCCTACTCGTGGTCCTAAGCGCGGAGAATATCAGATTGTTAATTTACGATATTGACCTATACTAATAAATTCTGTTCTTTCATATTTTTAAACACTACTTTTTTGTTGTATTTGGGAAACATTACTATGGCTCTAAGTAAAACAATGATAGAAAGGTTCAACATATCATAGAAAAAATTCGTGTCAACAGTGTTCATAGCATTGTTTACTATATAAAATGCTGGACAGAGTGAATGGCACGTTGTGTTGAAATTGAAAAAACAAGTACTGTCGCAATTGGTTTCTGAATTTATTATAAGCAGGAGGCATGTAATGGTTAATGCAATCGTAAATGCTATTTTGGACAATAGTAAAGAATCCATTGCTGTCTCTATATCTACTTTACATGCAATCATTGCCGAGGAAACGTACATTGCTATGGTCGTGCACGACACAAACAATATTATTTCGTTATGTGCCACGCAGTTTAATACAATGATACTTAGGCAAAAAATACTCAGTGTTGTTTTCGTATGACTTCCCGATATGTTTGAACACCCTCTGCAATACTTTCCAGGTGTGCACGCCAAAACTTCTTTCTGTTGATACTCGTGGGAACATATTTCACATCTCGACCTATTTGAGGTTTCTATCCACTTGATGAGGCATTTTTCATGTATTTTCCCAACATCACCCTTACATTGACATGGATATACAAACTTATTTGAGTCTGTTTCTTCCTCTAAACACACTCTACAGGTGGACATTTGTTAATTGTTGGAATATATATATAGTCTATCTGATAACAAATGAATTGGGAAGAAATATATGAAAATTATGATTTGTTTGAAAAGGCATTAAGTTGGTCGTGCATTCCAGTAAATGTTTACTTGTGGGAAGATGAGGCAAGGCGAGTTAGGATGTGGATTGATTATTGCAAACAATACAAGCTTGCAGAGAGGCATATAGTTAAACTTTATGGTGATATTGGTCACCCAAGTACTCTATATAAAGAATTTGCAGATACTAATAATGAGTTATAGAAACAATACACTGTGGATGATAACGCTGATTGAAAAAAGTGGTTCATTGAACGCTATGAAAGATTTCTTTGCTCAACTTTCACACGTTAGAGAAGTTGATAAATTTGCATTAATAAACTCAATTTCTGTTTCAAAACCAGTAAATTTAATTAATAGATCTGTTCTTTTGCAACCATGGATGAACCTTGTGTCGCTTGTAGATATTAGAAATATAGTTGTTTTTATGTTATGGAAAGAATTTAAAATTATGTTGGATACAAACGAACCATATGTAGACAAAGGATGTACAGACACCTTTTACAATGAAGTTAACGATAGAAAACCCAACGCAAACGATAAACTCTTGGTGTTGCTTGAAACCGCGTACTATATCAACCAAATATTTACGATACGCAACCAAATGGAAATTCCACAAAATTGGGATATTTTCCCCAATTACGTACTAAATGTCTATAAGTCAAAAGGGCTTATTTCGGTTGTAAACGATCTGTTTGATTTATATCAATTACTAATCCTTGGCGATCAGTTTTAAACGTCTTATTTCGTCGTCGGTAAAGCACAGATCGTCCTTCTTATTCACCGCCCTACTGATTAGAGCTCCGTACGCAAGTAAATCAAACAGCAAGGCAAATAACCAAATGTCCAATTGGGACATTGCAATGTGGATTTGTATCAGAAAAAGTGTCATCTTGTAGACCCTCCAGCAGGATGCCATGCGAAACAAATATCCTGGGTGGTATTTCTGGTAGAAGATTCCGTGCACGTGTGACGTGAACCACGAGTCCACGTGAAATTCACCAATTGCATTAATAACGTGTATTATTAATAAAAAAACAAGCACTCCAAAATATTTCATGGAAGTGTCGATTTTAGCATTGAAGAACTCTAAGTTTTCAGATGGTCCAAACATGAACCAGTTCGTGTCCCATAATTCCAAAGTTCCCAAAATAAAAAATACCACTAATATCACAAAAGTTAATACAAATAATATTGTATCCGTATCGACCATTTCTATATAAAAACAATCAATTAATAGTTAATAAAAGTATTTTTTCCCATTTTTCCAATGTTTTTGTCATGTCGTCTGGGTTAAACATTTTAAAACAATTTGATGTTTCTCTACCAAATATTTCAAAAGTGTACGCTTCTGGTACCCCCTTCTCTATTGCCCAATCGACGCTCGTACCATACGCACGATAAAACGATTTGACCGCAGCTGGTCCAACGGTACATTCGGGGCAATGTTTCGCATATTTATGGATCGTTTCGTGCATGGTTTTGTAATTTTTTACTTTGGAATAACTGCCATCGTGTGGCATGTAAATACTGCTTTCACCCGAATGAACGTTTACGTATCGTTTTGTATTCGTTAATAATTTGTCGAGTAAAATTGATTCAGGTTGAGATATAGGCGTTCGACCCTCGTATTCTTCGGAAGATTTTCTGTATTTACGGTGATTTGTCGGTGTCCAGAAATTTCGATTGGGGTCAACATTGTTCTTATTCTTTCTTTGACACGGGTTGGAGTCCATTGCCGTGGTTCTACCCCAAACATTCATGATAGGAACCATGGTTATACGCTTCGAAGGGTTAAGTTTCGGTATGAGATGTATCATGTGCAAAGCTAATTCTCCGGTTATGAGCTCTCGTGCATGTTCGTTAAAATTCCACAACACATTTTTCGGTCGGTCTGATTTCCATTCTAAGACAAGTATTTCATTGTCGTAATAACATGTATAATGTTTGTGCTTCGTACACTGGATTTGCGCCGCATGAAGTATGTCTTGAGTTGTATTGTATGCTTTCGCACACGATAATATTACAAACAAGACAAGCGCGGATCGCATTTTTAGAACACAACCATGCTATTTATATAATTTTAATTCTCTTTGTTTTGATAATAGTGTCAATATATCCGTCATTTCCATATTCATAATGTCTTTCATAGAAAGAAAGTAATCCACTAAAAAGTCAACTATATTGTCGTACGTACGTTCGGCTGACGAATCAATGAGTCTATCCCACAATATAATAACATCGCTAAGTTTGTACCAATTTGCAAACAATGCTGGTAAACCACTGATAACAAAATATTGAACAATATTCAATTCCGAGAGTCGTTCGGCAAACAATATATTTTTCTTGTGTATTTTTAACAATATTACTTTACACAGGTTATCCAAAAACACAATTGGTTTAGTGTCGTTTTGATTCAGAGGGTATATGGGACGTATCGGTTCTATTAACTTATGGAAACAATAGAGTGTTTCTATCTCTGCATAATCGGATACGTGGAATACGTGGTATAAGGTAAACATAATAAAACACATCCCTTGGCAATACGATACTCCCTTATTCATAATAACATAATGCAACAATATATTCTTTATTTTGTTCTTTCTATCTTCAGTAAACCATGCATTGCTTGGAAACGTTCGATCTATATCTTTTTCCAAATCGTCGTTTATATCCGTGCAGCTTCGCAATTGGATACGTCTGTAGTTTGTGTTTATTAATTTCTGTTTCCAATTGAAATAGATGTCAGCAGACATTTTTTTTTAACTATATATTAAGTTTATAGTACGATAAAATGGGAGCTCTTGACATTCCGGATTCTCCGCGTGATGTTTACTTTTACTTATCCGCTGTAGGTGTAAATATAACCATCCTTGTAATCAGTATTATTGCTTATCTATTAGATGACGTTGATTATACTAAAACCGGGTTATATCTAATCACTGCGATATCGTCAACTGCTACGTTGCTGTTTCTTGCGGGTGAACGGTGGTATCTGGTAGATGATGAACCATGGTCGAGGAAATTAATTCGCGCCATGAGCACCACGGTGTCCATAGTTGTCGGGTCCGTTGTGTTGGGAAAATATTTAATTAGTCAGGATGCGAAGGAGGTCGAAACAATACTGACCATATGTTTGTTGTCTGTAGCCTTCTTCGGTGATCTTTACAACGAAAGAGAGAATGTCGTTCGAGGCGAATCGTGGGATGTTAAACTGTCGAAATGGAAACTGGCTTCGATGTTTGGGTACGGCGTAGCAGCTTTGGTGTTGGCAGT
Source organism: Dehalococcoidia bacterium (assembly GCA_002699555.1). Taxonomy (GTDB): domain Bacteria; phylum Actinomycetota; class Acidimicrobiia; order Acidimicrobiales; family MedAcidi-G1; genus MedAcidi-G1. Next base: position 4,555 of record PABN01000044.1, on the reverse strand, counting down.
TAGTATTTATTGGATGACAGACTTTAGACAGTTTGTCAGCTCAAATGTAAACATGTGGGTATTTCTTGGTTTAACGTTTCTCATTCTTTTCTATAAAATGAGGTTCTTCCATTCATGCCTTGAAATAACAAGAGAAAACATTTTATTGAAACAATTCTTGAACATTTCCCTACTATTCTCCTCTGCCATGGTATACTCGTTGTCCGGTAAGATACACGCGGACGAAGGAGACGTGCTTGCAGAGAACTCGAAAGATAGGAATGTGTTAATGATACTTTCGTATATTGGGTTGTTTGTTACAATAGCCGTTACTACAGTGGATAGAGTCAACATAGGGAAGGAAGACACCGTTGCAGTGGAGGTATCAAGTTCAAACAAACAGACATTTAGAATGTTACAGTTTTGAACGCAGCGACGCGCATAAAATATTTAACAATGTAATAATATTGATGCATCCACTTTCATGTATCTTGGTACCCTTGGGTCAATTGTACCTGTTTGGATTTCACCCATCAAAAGACCCAGGACATTCCTACCCACCCAACCTCTCTTCTTTGTCTTGCATGCTCCCCAGAACGACCGTCCACCTCTGCAATTCTCAAAATGAACGAAGTAATAAGGACCATCGATTATTCTTCTAAATCGACTGTCCTGTTCATACCTTGCCTTCAGTCCTTTTTTCATTACTTTCACACGATAGGGTGTACCGTCCGGACACACGGAATCCCATTCTGGTATCAATTTCAACCCATTCTTTTTCATACCACCTTTCGACCCCTGTTTCTTTGCCATTTTCGGACAGTTTCCATATTCACCTTCCGTTGTGAATCGTACTTGGTCCTCGTCTCTGACTTTCTGGGCTTGAAAGTAATGCTCAACTGACCAGTACAGTTTCCCATCAATGTGTAATTTGGTCCAGTGCATTTGGAAATTGGAGAGGTACTTTGCGTCGAGGTATTTTGACTTGGAATAGAATTGCATTGCTCTGCCATGACCCGTCGAGTAAACCTCATCATTTGACGAACGTGCTTCTTCGATATCTTGCCGTTTCTCCTCAGTTTGTCCTTTTTTCTCCATATTTTTTTAGTTCTCAAATTGTTGTTTCCTGGCATTTAATTGTGTTTAAAGAAAAGATAAATTATTGTTACTAATAAAATTACTGCAATTGTCAACACGGCTTTTTATTTTTTTCTTACTATTTATTATAAATTAGGAAAATAAAATGCCGAAGAAATCCGACAAACATTACGACAAGTACGTTGAGAAGAAAGACCGACAAAAACGTCTGAAAAAACAACGAAATACAAAAGAAGCCCTGCGAGACCCAAACCTATTATACGAGGATAATACGACGCCAAAACGATTAGATGCTGAGTCGATATGTGGTCGTTCACAACATGCATGACTACAATGCTGTGTCGATATGTGGTCGTTCGCAACATGCTTAACTACAATGCTGTGTCGTGCAGTGGTCGTTGCAAACTAACCCTATAAAGATGTAATTAATGTTAATAAACTATGCTACATTATTTGTTTTATTTTTGGTTGCATCCTCCATCCAGTATAATGCAATTCGTTGTATACCTTTGGTTGCAAGTCATGTTTCGTCAACTCATGGTCAACTTGTTTGAAATAATAACAGAAACAATAGTATTCGTTCTTTCGAAGTTTAAAGTAATTAAAAACAACTTTAAAACAAATTAAAAACAATTTAACACAAACACAAATGTCAAGACAAGCACGACTAGCCGAATTACAAAATATGGATAAAAAAAGAAAAAACGACCATATCGGGGAGACTCCAGTCAAGAAGGTAAAACTGGGTGATAGTATACCGATGATTACTACTTGCAAGGCATCTAACGCATCCAAAACGCCGCCAAAAAATTTACCAGTGATGACTTCGTGGAATAAGTTTGAAGCAGATTACATCACCTGGAATTCCAGGGGAAAAAAGAATGTGAAGCTTGTAAAGCAAGGTGAACGGAAGCTCGCTACGTTCATGTTATGCCCTATGTCGGTACGCAATGCAGATTTGGGGGAACACGGTAACTTGGACGACGTAAAAGATCTCAATAAGGCAAGGTTTACCATTGAATTGGAGAGTAAATGTCCTAAAGAGTTGCAAAAGCATTTTCCAGACATTGAAGTGAAACAGAAAGAGTGCATGGAAATGGTTCACAAGACCGTAGCTGGTGGATTGGAATACTGTTTTCACGAACAAGAACTATGGGAGAACAGAAACAAAGACGACATCGATGCATTTATGGGTGAAGCCCATCACTCTTGGTTAAAAGAGTACACGTTTAATCGAAAAAAATCAAGTTATTTAAAGATGGCTAAACGACTGACTTCATACGACGGTAAGCCCAACCGTCCTACCTTTTGGAAAAAGAACATTCATGGTACCTACGATGTACTAGAAGTTGAAAACCTCCCAGAAGGTTCGCTTGTGTCTGTTCAAGTGTCTATACGATATTATAACATTGAAGACAGTATGTACGGAGTGTCAATGGATATTGGGGACAACATATTGGTGTCGTACATGCCAAGACCACAAGAACACACGGATGATTTGCCATTCATTGATTTCTAAACTTCTTTGGTACGGTCTTCTAATAGCATGAAATCTTGAACTCGTTCCAATCGGTCCAACCGCCTCTCTGTTACAAGGGCACTAATAGTGAGGATTACCAAAAGGAACATTATTGCACTAATAAACCAGAACAAAAAGACATCACTGTCTTTGTATTCATTTTGCTCGAATTGATAGTTATAAGTACGTGAATAAAATTGATAAACCATTTATATTTAAATAATTCTATATTTATACGAAATCTTCGTAAGGAGCTTGAATTTTTCTCCCCACAAAGCGTTGAGCCCAAAAACAAGTGAACAGAAGTGTCATAACCAAATCGTCCTTCATTCCATCTTTTACTTTTCCACTGTAGATGATTTTTGCTAAATTCCAGGGCTGTGACGGTTGAATAACATTTTTTTGAAACATTAACAGTTGTTTCTTAAATTCGGATTTCACCCCCTTTAGTCTATCGTTGGCGTCCAAATACTGATTTGCACATACAGTACCGTCAACGAAATGGACGGCTTTGTTATGGAAGAAACTTAGTACAGATGAAACGTACTTCTCCTTACGGTCGTGTGTAGTAATAACACCCGCCCTCCCTTTTTCATACATAACCCATACTTTACGTTCATTACGAACCATGTGTGCCATATGTGCACTTTCCTGTCCCAAGTTCGATTCAAAAAAACATATAATCCATGCGTCTTTCAACATAGGATGACCTCTAATGGCGTGAATATGTTTTATTAATAGATTTTCTATTTCATCGTGAGATTTTGCAGGATGTGTTTCCATTCCACAGATTATTAAATTGTGGATTTCCATTGTCATGGTAACAATAGCTAGGTCGGACGTCCCACCGCCGTTGGGGTCTACGCCTAAAAACACAAATGGAGTCGGGTTTCTCATGATCCAGTTTGGTTGAGTCATCAAGGTATCAATTTGTTTCTGTGAAAACACACTTGCAGCATCGTTGGTTATTTGACCCATACTCTCACGGGCAAGCAAATCCTTACGATCTCCGTACACTTGCTTTACCATGTCGAATTTCGCTGCGGATTTCCAAGGCGGTATAATGTCTTGCATGTGTGTGCATTCCGTCTCCTTGCCTGCCTTCTGACACCGTTCGCACGACATGCCTACTCGAAGTGTATTGAATAATTCTTTTCCGTCACCTCCCTTAAGTTCAAACATTTCAGAATAAAAGTTCAACCCATCCAAAGGGGTAGAGATAGCAATCAATGCAGTGGTGTCCATCTCTAACAAGGGTACTACCACTTCGAAAAAGACATCCAATGACATAAACGCAGCTTCTTCCATGTAAATCACGTCCCCACCAGTTCCTCTTAAGGTACGAGCGCACGATGGGTATGAGTTTACTTTGCGTATATCAAGTGGGTTGTCCCCTTGAATGACCAATGTCTCTTGATTGCATTTTAGTATACGATCGGCGTACTTACCTTTCTTAATAAAGTCACGAATCAATTCCAACAAAGCCTGTGACGCACGCCTGCCTGTACTGAATATGCACTGGGACGAATTTGGTACGCTCAGGGCGTACGCTGCTACAAACATCGCCACGCTTGTGGTTTTCCCGAACCTCCTTGGGGTAAGGCATAACACCTGTTGTTTCAAATTGTCGAACTGATTCATTTTCATAATTTTATTAAAATTCACTTCTGGGTCGTCCTTGTAGAGATGTAGGCACACAGCTTGCAGGAAATTTCTATGAAACATACGTTGCATTTTAGAACGTTCCCATCCGTTGCACCCGGGAATATAGTCCAGTAGTTTTTTCAACTTATACATACGTTTATCACCTTGTGATATACCGCGCGTTTTGCATTGATTTAGCATAGACGATACGTGCCCGTTCATTTCTTTGTTTCTCAGACGATGCATCTTCTCCTCTTCGTAGACTTTGTACGCGGTCGTCAAAAGTGATTTGAAATAGATTGGAACCGGCTCCTT
>PABN01000043.1 GCA_002699555.1 Dehalococcoidia bacterium | reverse complement strand
ATTTGTAGATAGTTTATCATATTTAGGAATAGTTCATCATATTTAGGAATAGTTCATCATATTTAGGAATAGTTCACCTCCCTTCTCTCCTCCTCCTCTCCTACATTAATATTTTTAGTAGCTCATGTTGTTATTACATACACTTCTTGCTCTTCTACTTCATTAACCGTACGTATAGTCAGTTCACCGTATTTATATATTTATCATATTACCACGGGTATATTTGTGTATTAAACATTAAAAATCGATTTTGGTCGTTCACAACAAGCTCTACGACAAAAATGACCTTTGGTATTGATATGTATATTGTGTATACTTGAACTTAACCCATACGCCCATAATACGACAACTACATACTTAGTATTACTCAAACGAGTGGATATGCGGAAATCAATTTTGGTCGTTATTAACAACAAAGTTACCATCGTCACGACAAACACTGGGTATAATAGAAAATCAATTTTGGTCGTTCACAACAAAGTTACCATCGTCACGACAAACACTGGGTATAATAGAAAATCAATTTTGGTCGTTCACAACAAAGTTACCATCGTCACGACAAACACTAGGTATAATAGAAAATCAATTTTGGTCGTTCACAACAAAGTTACTATCGTCACGATAAACACTGGGTATAATAGAAAATCAATTTTGGTCGTTCACAACAAAGTCATTTAGACTTTTAAGACTACCGAGATGTATAGTTATAATATAAGAAAAACAATTTTGGTCTTTTCCCACAAAAAAAAGATACCCAATGTTATTTAGCTGTAGCTGCGGTGGGTGACAGCTATATTTTGTTTATTTTTTGTTCGGCGCGGCACTAGGCGTGTGGCAGTACATCAAACGTCTACTACTACAATCAATGCATCGCTGGTTCAAAGCAAACGATAAACGAAATCAAACGAAATCAAATAAAATCAAACAAAATCAAACAAAATCAAACGAAATCAAATAAAATCAAACAAAATCAAACAAAACTTAACGATGGACGCAAATTTGAAAGAACTATTGAACGAGTACCAGAACGTTTCGAATTCGTTCCAAGTTCTGGGTAAGAGAAAGCACTCGGAGAGCCCCCCGTCCCACTACACCGAAGAATTCTCCGAAGGTTTATCCGACGATTTCTTCCAAGACTTGGACTGGGATGCGGTCACAGAGTTGATCTCCACCACAACGACCGGGTGCCAAACCGAGTGTTTCGAGAAAGAAACGCAGAAACAAATCACCGAGCTGGAATCTGACAACACTTTATTGACAGAGAAGATCACGGTACTTGAAAGTAACGTGCTTCAAAAAAACACACGGATAACGTTACTGGAAGATGACAATACTTTAATGACAGAGGAGATCAGGGTACTTCAAAGTAACGTGCTTCAAAAAGACACACGGATAACGTTACTGGAAGATGACAATACTTTAATGACAGAGGAGATCAAGGCACTGGGAGAGGAGAACCAGAATTTGAAGGACGAATTAAAAAGGGTGACGTTGCCCACGCCGCCAACGAACCGCATTTCGAAGAAGGTAGCACGGTCGCTCCAGGACAGCTTTCAGAACGCATTGAAAAAGATATTGGACATACCACAATCGCCTCAGTAAAGCGATCGCACCTCGCTATCATTTTGTGTCCAGTTGACGCACGCTAGTCCTCCGTAATAATTAACAAATATATCTAAGTTTTAAATGCGTTACATGTATATTTAACTCCTAAAACACGAGCTTGATCCAATCGAGACCTAAAATAGAGGTTGTATTCGTAGTTGTCCAAGTCACAATTCGTACACTCCTGGATGTATTTCGGTCGGTTATTAATCCATATTTTGTACTCGAAGTGGACGTAAGGGGACGTGTGTTTTTGTGGATCGTAAGTGAGTGACCTTCCCCTTTGCCGCGCCCACGGTTCACGTTTTTCCTTCGGGTTGTAGTACATGTACCATCCTCCACTGTTCTGCTTCGTCGGTAGGTTAAATATGCATCTGTTGAAGGCTCGGTTCCATTTATTTGGTTGTTTGTGCGGGTATAAGGCAAATTCGTAAATCAAGAATCGGATTTCTTTTGGTAAATGAATCATTTTTAATACACTTTATATATTTTTATTTTTTATATATTTTTATATATTTTTTATATATTTTTATTTCGGTAAATCTTCCACGTAGATACATTTTTTAATCCCTTTCAGTCGATCGATTACAGGGTCTTTCAGAAGAGGTTGAATAGCTTCCCATGCATACGGACCGTATATCTCTGTTTCCATACCATCGACATATACAAATACTACATTTTCGGTCAACTTCTTGTATATTAAAGGGTCTTTGTGACCAGAACCCGATCCTCCATATTGAAACGTCCACGTTTTTTTTCCCAGTCTATCGTACGAGTCTCTCGACTGGCTTTTCACGTGCAGCCCAACACCATCGAGCCTCAAATCAGCGTCGAACGATTTCTTGTACGTGTATATTTCCATGTCTGGAGAGCTTATGTCCCTGTCCTGATCCAAGAAATGAAACATAACGGCGAACTCACCTATTTTTCCAGTGATATTTTGCTGGATAATACGTTGTTTGTTGGTCTGCTTACGTTTGGCACGTTGTTTCCACGATGTTTCGTACTCTTTGTTAGCAAACTCCGTACTCTTCATCGTCACGTATTTGTACTCCTTCTCTGTGAATGTTAGCGAATTCATTGAATAATGGTTCAATACGTTCGTAATTTCTTTTAGCTTGATTGTATTTTAAATAATGAAAGTAACACTGATCTATATCAAAATCTGGGTTGTTTTTCTTTTTTATTGAATTCTGGTATTCGTTCATAGACGTTTTAACATTTAATATTGCATTTGCCATTTGGTCAACGATATCGATCATTTATTAGAGACGGTCATCTTTATATATGGGTTTTTTTTCGAGGTTGTTGTGAACGACAACCTCAACATATCGACCGACATATCGACCCAATAATTATTATTTTGCAATTGATTATTTTTGAACAGAATTGAAATCCGAGTCACACCTGAAGTATATAAGTCTTATAATTTTAGAATAAACAGATGAATACTCTTAATATAGATATTTTACGGCACGTAAGTTCCTTTGTGGACGCCCCAACTAGGTCAAAGCTCGTTTTTGTGAACAAATGCACGTATGAGCTGAACAACATAGTCGAACAAAAATCCTTGCATTTAAAACGTATGATACGGTTAAATAACATCGAGTTTGTATTTGATTGCATGGTTGATATTGATCAAGCTATAATATTGAGCACGAATGTACCATACAATACGTACAAGCATGCAATTCACATGATCAAATGGTCGAAAAAACTGACCAAATTCTTTAGTAAACTTTCAGTAAGGAAATCAATGCAACGCCAATTGCAACTATCCAATTTGACCCGCCGTAAACGGGAAGAAAGTGATTGTTTCGATAGTACTCGTACCAGTCAAATTCTAAGATGTGTAAGAAGAAGGACGTGTATGACCTACTAGACGTAAACAGCATCGCCATACTGAATTCGTCTGCGTTGTCTGAAAAAAATATGCACAAGAAAGCGCTGAAAGCCGATATGAATTCTTCGAGGTTAAATTTGAAATCCGGTGATAAAGACTGTTTTGTTAGAAAACATGCCAGGTGAACAATAATGTGCATGACAGCGTGCAAATCATGAGTTTTTATAAGTCTTCCTATGTTCATATTCAAATGACCTATAATGTTGGTCGAAGCGAGGGTATAAAGATGAATCATGGTAAATACGGCGCCTGTGAATACATAGTAATCCTTGTCTCTAATTGACATGCAGGTAACACAGTACCAAGGCGCAAACGTAAATTCCATGGGGCTTTGGTAGACGAAAAACCCGTAGTACATCAAGTATAGCCCAAGAGCGGACTTCACTTGTATTAGACTAACGTTGCTAAGTTTAGTGTAATATACGTTTAAAAACAACAAGGGTAAAACAAGTATATGAAACGTATGACTGGGTTTAAAGAGGTAAATTAAGTAAAAGTGGCAAATCAACCACATTTTTTAATATCGATACTATTAATATAATCGATTTATCATTTAATAATGCCTTTGTCTTGCACCAATCCGTCTGGTTTTCGATTCTTCACCATAATGGCAATGATAGCAGCTCTCGTACTTAGTTTGGCAAAAACGTTAGTGGACAAAGTGCCAGAACCTCCCATGCTGCGCTTCTGTATGATCAATGTTCTTGGTTTTTTTCTATTTGTAGTCAGTATAGTGGTAGGGAGACAGGTTACCGAACCCAAACACCAATGGTACAACAATGCATTTTCGGTGAGTGGAATTGTATTGATTATTTTTTCTTCCCAAGTTGAAGTGGACGGGGACATCCACTCGAGTTTCTTGCCCGCTTTCTACGCGATTGAACTGTTGACGGTGATACTTTTAGCGAAGAAAATGAGATTACAGCCTGAAAGTTGGACGGAATTAACAACTATGAATTAGTGTGTATAAAAAGAAATTTACTATTTATTAAATATGGATAAAAACGACGAAAATACCAAAGATCCAGTTAAGATTTATTGGGAGGAATTTTCTCTTGTTCTTCAGGAGTACTTTCAAGCTTGGGACCGTTTTCTCCTTGATCCTTCGAATCCTGTGAAATATCACATTTAGCCATATCGAGCATCTCGTGTATCTTGTTGTCGTCGAAATGCTGCTCCATTTGTTCCCTTACTCCAACCGAGAATCGATATAGTTTGTCCCAGTGTTCCTTGAGCCGAGCAGGCTTGACATTTGCAATTAACTTACACGTAATAATATGATCTTTTTGCCATCCAAACTCAGTTACATTGTCTTCAAACAATTTCATACTATCTTTATCAATAAGTATATTCTGCCCACTAAGCAACGTCCATTGGTCCTCTGCTATCATAGCAGGGTGTTCGTAAAATGCAGAGAAAACATGCATTTCTACATCGTCTGCGGTTTTTACTTTGGTATTCGGGAGTTTGTTGTGGATAAGAACCCTGTCTTTGATGTTGGCGGTCATTTCAGTGCTCATTTATAACAAAAAAAGTTATTTAAGTAGTGCTTATTTGTCTGAACGATAAACGTATTTTGAAAGTTTTTTTTCCTGCTCGTGTTTTTCCCATTCTTTTGATTTCATCATATCGTACTTGGTAAAAAATTTATCATTGAACTCGTTTAAGTCCTCCTGAGAGACAGCATTTAAGTCAGCGTTAATTTCATCTCTCAGTTTCAAATAATCCGTGACAGGTGTTTGATAAGTAAGATCTTTTATTCGTTGTGTAAATGACATTTTTAATATATAAAAAAAAGTTATATAGTACAATTTTATGGTTAACTTATTCTTTACAATTAGAAACAATTAATGCTGCGACGGTAAGAAAAGCAATTGATATAAAGCCACCAATCACGATTTCAGTAACAGGTATTTCCATTTATATATTTTAATTACTTAATATATAGTCCAGCTACTTTAACTTCATCTTACAAAAAGCTGGCTCTGTGTCTATGTTAAGATCTACTGCGTTCATCTGTATTTTTGTATTTATCAATAAATCCCTTGCTACCGGTACATTCGCGTTAATTGCTATATCACCGTCTTCCGTGTATCCAACTCCGGCTGACTCTTGAAAATGAATTTCTAACTCGTTGTTTTGGTATTCGTTTTTGAGTTCAAAAGACCCAGTTGTAATTTCTGTTGTATTTGGTATCTTGGGCGTCACTTCGAAAAATAAATTGGCTCTACATTTTATTTTGAGCGTGCTTTTGTGTTTTATTGGTAGATTTACATGCACTAGCTTGGTCTCTGTTCCAAACAGAAGAGCCATTAACATCGCATAAGGCGAAGAGTCGGCTTGTGTGATTACATTCTTACAGGTGTGAGTGACGTGCAACGATGCATTCTGTTCGCCGTTGAAACGAACTTCGATGAAATGGTTAGTATTGTTAATAAAGTGTAGAGTTGTGATATCGGACAAAACGCTCATATGTAAGGATATATAATTATATAAATACTCTATTCTAATGAAAGTGCGAGCTGAACATCCTTCGGCTGTATCGTCTCTCTTTTTTCATGGATTGCACATCGGTTCGATCGTCTAAACAACTCAATCAGGTGACCTTCGGCTGCTTGTTGTAGGGCTTCGTATGCTTCCGTTTTGATTCTCATGTTTGGATGATACGCTGAAACTTCCTCTTGCACCAAACGAACAAACGGTGCGGAAGGTATAACTAGATTGGTTTTACCCTGTTCTCTTTTGATTTCACGAATTGCGTTGGTGGAGGCTTTTCTTTTACGTTTTGGTACAGTTGCAGACATTTTAAAGAAGTATTTGGACTATTATATGTTATTTTATTTGATTTTTTAGGATTTACTGTTTTCTTAACTTCTTGGCGAGCGGTGGGTGCTGGTAATCGACCGATGTTCCATTTGAAAATTGGTAATTATCGTCTTGTTTCGAATATTTAGATTCCATGTTTTCTACAAATGATTTTGCCCATTCTTCCTTTTTATTTTTTGGTTCCCATTTGTTAAAATCATGCACTGCACGGTGAAAATCCTGTACTTCCTCATTCTGCGGATCAGCGTGTGTAAACGGTTCTTCGTCCGGGACTACAAATCCGTCAAACTCGTATTCGTCGTCTTCTTCGTCTGTATCACAACCAGTTGGGAAAGGGTATACCTTTAAGTCTTCGTCCTTTTCAATGTCTACATCCGTGCGGGTAAATATTTCCCCATCCCAGGCTTTAAACCCCATCTCTCTGTAGTACGCTGGGTATTTCTTCTTATCTTTTATTTCCACGTGTTTCGTTATGTCGGATTTTAGTACAGTGTCCCACTCTTTCTTGTATACCCATATTTTCCCTTTCGCTTTTGTTTGGTCGGGTACCAAGAAATACACTTCAACGGTGTCTTTGTCCACTGCTACAAGTTCTCCAATGAGTTTGTGTTTCGTTTGAATAAGATCGCCGGGTTTCATTTTATCAAAAAAACATTTATATATATATGGAATATATAAGTGTTTGATAACTTAATAAATGGAACAATACAATGAGAATTTTAAGAAAAATCATGACACATTAAACGATTTGGTATCTTGGTTAATGACATGGAACAGATACACCACAGCAACCAAACGATCATCCGATTCGTCCAATACTCGTTCATCGAAAAGACGTATAAATAGAGACGACGACGATACAAATGAGACCAGTTGATACAGAAAATATAATCAATAACCGTCAACAAATACGACTGTTTTCCGGACTAAAATTTGTATTATGCTTCGTATATCTAAGTATAAGCCCTCTGTTTACGCAGGTGCAGGCAAGTTGGGTCCATTTGTACCATTTATTTATCGAACCGTTAGCTATCTTGGCATCCGTGACTGAAAACCAACTGTTTATGACATCATTTATGTACTTAAACACGGCGGCTACATTTGTTGACGGTTTGATAGGATTTCTTAATTTAATTTCAATATCACGTTGTTTCGGAGAACCCACTGCATCGTGCTTTGACAGATTGTACGAAAATAGTGTATGGTTTCTACTGGCTGCTTTGTTTATATTCTTCAATTTAATGTGTGTCATGCAGTTTCGAAATCTTAGTTCACAAATGTTAGAAAAGGACGAGACAGAGGAAGAGCGGGTTCGCCTTGCCTCAGTTAGGGGGATTGCTCCATCTTACAATTCTATAAAAATAGCAGGTGCTAAATTAGAGACTCTCCATTTGTTTTTAATTCCATCCGATGTTATTTTTACTATAATAATATTGTTTGAAACTGCATCGACGCCTATCTATTGGCTTGGTGTCGGACATGTCTTCATCGACCCGTATGTTTTTTTCAGCGGAAAATCATTGACAAAAGGTAACTATGAGTTTATGCGTATAGTGTACATTGTATTGTTTATTGCTGATATCATTATATTGATTCTTAACACGGAAGTAAACGACCATAACTTCGGTCAAAGCTTGGCTTTCATTATGTTGTTAGTATACGTATCGTTGGATATTGTGATGTTCATGTTTGCTACCGAAATCATAGGTATATTCGATAAAATGAGAAAAGATAAATCTAATTTATAGTTTTTATATAATTATATAACTCGTTGTCCGTGTGATTTGGTCTATCTATCATTATTCGCTGTATCCTTTCAAACGCTGCTTTGTTTTTCAATCCTTTTATTACTGCTCTACCCTCTTGCAATTTTATTGGAGCAACTTCGATGTCTTTCTTTGGAATTTTGAAACCATTGTCTGTGATAAACGTCTCCAATTTTGAAATATATTTTTGCAGACGATATATTTCTTTGTGCACCTCTGGGTCTATCTTAGCGCTTGACAGTTTGCACCTATCGCGTAATTCTCCCATAGTAAGTTTAGAAGCTTTGTGTACCACTCGTTTCCATGACGAATAACGGGTGTAATATTCTTCTAATACGTCCTGCAAAGACGCTTCTGTCCATGCAGTCAACGATGTGAAAGCCACCACATTTTTCAACACTTCGACGTACTTCGATGAGGTCGGAGACTTAAACAAACAATTTGTTATCAAGCCGCCCTTCTCGATCGACGCAACGAAATGGTTGCCTTTGAACTTAAATTCTATGGTATCGCCAATATTTATTATCTTCGAATGGATCATATCTGCAATAGAAGAGGTGTTGGAGCTCATATAAGTTCCAAAAACACATATTTATACACCCACTTCTTCGACAATGTGCACCATATATTCGATATTTAATCCAACCACTTCATCCAAAAATTCAATGTTAATTTTATTGAACACTTGGAACAAAAGAAACAGTATACGATAAAACGTTTCTTCGTTTGCGTTGGAGCGAAAATCATTCACTACTTTATTTCTGTACCTACTATTAAAACAAAATCGAAGAATAAGATCAATGTCTTTCTTAACATCACGTACTAATACATCTTTGTTGTCTACGTCGTATCTCGTATACACCCGCCTGCACAATGGACACTTGTTGTTCACCTTTAAATTCTTTTTAATACAAGTGCCGCAAAATACATGATTACAGGGCAGAGTTGCTTTCTTTGTTCTTCTATTCTTCATGCATATGCAACAATTGTACGTCTTACTCACTTTGACCATATAATTATATTTAAAATCATATATATCCAACAAAAACTCTGTTAGAGGACAAATAATAATCGACAACGACCACTTAAGGACACAGCACTACATCACCGCCGTATATCTTAGTATAACATCTTGAGCACATATTGCTGTTATTTACAAGTATAATATATTCGTGCTTCTTGTTGCACGTTAAGCATGTTTTTAACCGAATCTGTTGTATTTGTACTATTTTCTTCTTAATTTTTTTTTTTGCCTTTTTCATTCAATTTATTTTCATTATATAATGATTAAGTAGGTAGAAAAAATGGACGAATATGTTTCTAGAATACAATATGAAGCATTAAACTTGCAAAATAAAATAAATAACTTTAAACAAAGAATAGAAAACGTTCGCAATAATATAACCATTACAAAAGATGAGCGTTTACAGGTAATCGCCAATATAGAGTTAGTAATACATAGACAAACCATGTTGATGATCTCTTATGAACGTCAAATACGTGATATGAAGAATCAATTGAGGCAGAGAAATAAAAGAAAACGTTCTGCTGATGATAACTATTCAAAACGGCAGAAAACATTACAACTATTACATAAACTTAAATTTTAGGCGATTACACATCTGCATTGCATATTACATACTGTAGTCGTATATCCTCCACGAACTCCTGCAAGCACGAATACTCACCATTCAACAACTTTGTGCATGCTTGGGGCAGGATAGTATTGTAGAAGATAGAGAATTTGATTGGGTTGACCTTTGGGTCTGGTTTGATCAGTGATTCGGCAAACGTTGGGCACAGGTACAGACCAAAGAAAAACAAACCATGCTTGGCTATCCTAGAATTGTCCTTTATGCACCTCTCCGTCATCGAATGGTATCGTTTTGACATGTCGGTATGATTTTTTTTTGTCGTATCGATGATCTCGGTCAACAGCCTGTCCAGGAGCGTCGTCTCTTTGTTCATTAAAATATTATAAATTATATCACTTTCAATTTTCTTTTGTTCATTTGCACTAGCTAAATCATAAAGTGTTGTAGACATATTTTTTAAACTAATTTAACAAATTTATATTCAAAAAATGGAATATTTAATTCTTTTTTTACTTTTAACGAGTTCAGAAATGAAATGCAAGACCGGAACCCGACTTCCCGTGGCTAACCGCTACCATGTTAATACCGTATTTTCAGAAAAAATACCCTACCGGAACCCAATCGTGAAGGTTCGAAATTATAAAAACAAACATATGTGAGCATGTTGTGAACGACCACCTATATAAATATATTCCAGTTTAAAAAATGCCAGAGAAAGATGTGATCAAAGCCAACCAAGAAGCCATGAAGATATTTGTAAAATATGGGGCAGATGCCGCTGCTAAACATATATTAAAAACAATAGGTTACGATTATTCTAAATTACGAAGTATTTATGGTTAATTATAATTTTAAACGAGCGCATTTTAATTTTTTTGGTAGCGACCATGTCAATTTGTCCCAGATCGCATCACTCTGCTTCCATATTAGTTTGTTGAAAATCCAATATAATCTAGTATACTTAATGCCTTCAGGCAAATTCTTTTCTTTGCAAGCGGCTGCCCATTTCTTCTCCTCATCAGGGGTGAAAGTAAGATCTTGGTCAGCCGGGGTTTTTTTTGTTATGGATATTTTT
>PABN01000042.1 GCA_002699555.1 Dehalococcoidia bacterium | reverse complement strand
GTTAAAAAGAACGAGGACAAACTTGAAAGTTGTCTCGAAGCTCCGAGCCCAATAATCCCAGAATTAAGTGAGGTTATTTGGGGCGGTGGCGCTTTCTTAATCTTATTTGTGGTGATGGTCAAGAAAGGCTTCCCGGCAGTAAAAGCTGCTATGGACGCCAGAGCAGACAAGATCCGAGATGACTTAGACGCAGCAGAGAAAGCGAAAACAGACGCACAGAGTGTTCATGCTGACTATGAAGCCCGTTTGGCAGATGCAAAGAATGAAGCATCACGCCTGATTGACGAAGCAAGAGGAGCAGCTGATCAGGTTCGTGCAGATTTAGTAGCAAAAGCAGAAGCTGATATTTCTGATATGAAATCTAGGGCATCGAGTGAAATCGAGGCATCGAGACAACAGGCAATTGCAGATTTAAGGGCTGAAGTTGCAGGGATCGCTCTGGGAGCAGCTGAAAAAGTAGTTCAAAGTAGTTTGGATGATGACGCTCAGAGAAGGCTCGTAGACCAATACATTGATGAAGTGGCTGGTAGCTAACAATGGTTGATAATGCAATTGATGGTTACGCTGATGCTTTGTTTGCTGTTGCAGCAGCAAATGATGTTTTGTCGACTGTTGAAGATGAATTATTTAGATTTTCACAAGCATTAAGCTCAGATGAAAATCTCCAAGCAACTTTGGATGATTCATCGCTACCAGTTGATCGCAGACAGCAGATTGTCGAAGACCTATTAGGAGGATCGGCTAGCTCAACCACTAAGGCATTGGTATCTATGATCGTTGCTTCAGGGCGTTCAGCACGTTTTTCTAGCATTGTTGATGCGTTTATTGAACGCAGTGCAGCTTCTAGAAATAAAACGGTGGCCACGGTTCGTTCTGCAGTAGAACTAGACGACAGTCAAAGAGACAAATTAGTAACGGCTTTGAGTGGGGCTACTAATAAAGACGTTGAAATAAAAGTAGTAATTGACCCATCTGTAATAGGTGGAATAGTGACAGAAATTGGTGATGACATTATTGATGGCAGCGTCCGTCGCCGTTTGAACCAACTTCGAGAGAATTTCCGGTAGGAAGAAAGAATCGAGACGAGAGAGAAACATGACTGAATTGACAATCAGCACCGCTGATATAGCTGCATCAATCCAGAAAAACCTAGAAGGTTTTGAGCCTGGTTTAGAACAAAGCCAGGTAGGACGGGTGCTAGAAGTGGGAGACGGCATCGCCAGAGTCTCAGGTTTGCCCGATGCGGCAGTAAATGAGTTATTACAGTTCGAAAGTGGAACTTTTGGACTAGCTCTGAATCTGGACGAAGGTTCAATTGGTGCAGTGGTACTTGGAGACGTCGATGACATAGAAGAAGGTCAGACTGTCCGTGCTACTGGTGACATCCTCTCTTTACCGGTAGGTGATGGCCTTTTAGGGCGTGTAGTGAATGCCCTTGGAGAACCAATTGATGGCAAAGGTCCATTAACTAACACAGAGACAAGGCGTATGGAGATTCAAGCTCCAGGAATTATGGGGCGTAAGCCTGTTCATGAACCAATGCAGACTGGAATTAAAGCAATTGACTCTTTGGTGCCTATTGGACGTGGTCAACGTGAGCTCATAATTGGCGACAGAAAAACTGGAAAAACAACTATTGCAATTGACACAATTATTAATCAAGCAGGACAGGGTATGAAGTGTGTCTATGTTGCTATTGGACAGAAAGCTTCCACAGTCGCACAAAATGTTGCAGTTTTGGAATCGTATGGTGCTATGGATTACACAGTTGTTGTAGTTGCACCAGCTTCAGACCCTGCTCCTTTTAAGTATCTTGCTCCGTATGCAGGTTGCGCTATTGGTCAGCATTGGATGGATAACGGAGAGCACGCTCTAGCTGTCTATGACGATTTATCAAAACAGGCTGAAGCATACAGGCAGATGTCGCTACTACTTAGACGACCACCTGGCAGAGAGGCATACCCAGGGGACGTCTTCTATCTACACAGCAGACTTTTGGAGCGCGCAGCTAAGCTAAGCGATGACAAGGGAGCTGGTTCTTTAACAGCTTTACCGGTTATTGAGACGAAAGCTGGTGACGTTTCTGCTTTCATTCCTACCAACGTGATTTCCATCACGGATGGACAGATATTCCTGCAAGATGATCTCTTCAAGTCAGGTATAAGACCTGCAATTGACGTTGGTATTTCTGTTTCTCGAGTTGGTTCTGCAGCTCAAGTAAAAGCAATGAAAAATGCAGTAGGAACCCTAAAATCTGATTTACAGCAATTCCGTGAACTGGAGTCTTTTGCAGCATTTGGATCCGATTTAGATGCAGTGTCGCAAGCTCAACTCGATCGTGGCTACCGGTTGACAGAGTTGTTGAAACAAGGATTAAATTCACCTTTGTTAGTTGAAGAGCAAGTGGTTTCTATCTGGGCGGGAACTAGAGGTCATTTGGACAACGTTGAAATAGCTGATGTAGGTAGGTTTGAATCAGAACTACTTGACTGGTTCAGGACACGCCATGCAGCGATTTTGAACGAAATACGCGAATCAGGAAATATAGAAGACGAGTCTGCGTTTGAGGCAGCAATAGCAGCTTTTTCTGATCAGTTTGAGGGAACAAATACCGCTCAGGCAACACCAGATGCAGAGTTTGCCGATACAGATTCAAACATTGTTGATGCAGAGACAACATTGCCTGAAGAGGACATTTCGGAGGCCTAGTGAAAAGTATTTTACTAAGCCAACTTAACGTTGGAATTTTCGGCAAATTGGAGATCTTCTAATGGCTGGCGGCAAAGAGAGAGTTCTCAGACGTCGTATAGGTAGTGTCCAAAACACAAAAAAGATCACGCGAGCTATGGAACTAATAGCAGCTACAAGAGTTGTTAAAGCTCAGCAAAGAGCACGGTCAGCGAAACCTTATGCAGAACAAATAACCTCTGTGATTGAAAACCTTGCAGCTGGTGGAGCAGAAGTTGATCACCCATTACTGAGAAAAGCAGAGAAGGTCAGTCGTGTAGGAGTGGTAGTAATTTCCTCAGACCGAGGATTAGCCGGACCTTATAATTCTTCAGTAATTAGAGCAGCAGAACGACAAGTTCAAAATGCACGTTCAGAAGGCGCAGATTATTCTTTAATTGTTATTGGAAGAAAAGCAAGAGATTATTTTGCTTTTCGAAACTTCAATGTTGACTCTTATACCGAAGGGATAAGTGATAACCCGTCATATGAAGATGCACGTCGTATTTCTGATGTCGTCTCAACAATGTTCGCTGAGGGAAAAGTTGACAGGGTGGAACTTGTATATACAGAATTTCTGAGTATAGGTAGTCAAAAAGTTGCTGTTCGTAGATTCCTACCACTTGAAGACACAGAGGTTATTGCGAGTGAAGGTGGAGGTGATTCCAGTCTGAGCACGGCTTTTGAATTCGAACCATCACCTGAATCAGTTTTGGAAGCTTTACTTCCACGATATGTAGAAGCTCGTCTTTTTGGGGCTTTATTAGAGTCAGCAGCTTCAGAACATGCAAATCGACAGCGAGCTATGAAAGCCGCTACAGACAATGCAGAAGAATTAATAATTAAACTTTCTCGCGAAATGAATCAAGCACGTCAAGATGCGATTACCACTGAGATTATGGAAATCGTAAGTGGCGCTGAAGCACTTGGTTCAGACAGTGAGAAAGTTAACGAAATGCTAGATCTTGTTGGATCAAGCACAGAAAATAACAGTTAAGCAATAGGAAGAAATCAGGAAAGATTATGACAACAACTGATCTTAAAGACGGTCGAATAGTAGGAATTGCTGGACCGGTCATAGACGCCGAGTTCCCTCAAGGGGAGCTACCGGAGATAAACACAGCCTTAGAATTTGATGTTGCTGTTGATGACAGCAGTGTCACCATAGTTGCAGAAGTAGCACAACAGATAGGCGACAGCCGTGTTCGTGCCATTGCAATGAAACCAACTGATGGACTTACAAGAGGAACAACTGTGCGTAATACAGGTAAAGGCATAAGTGTCCCTGTAGGTGACGACACTCTGGGTCATGTTTTTAGTGTTACAGGCGATGGACTAGACGATCCAAGTGCTGGCTCTGGAGCAGAACGTTGGGAGATTCACAGATCAGCACCTTCGTTTGATTCTCTTGAACCGAAAGCACAAATGTTTGAAACAGGAGTGAAGGTAATTGATTTACTCACACCCTATTTGCAAGGAGGAAAGATTGGTCTTTTCGGTGGTGCTGGAGTAGGTAAAACAGTTCTGATTACTGAAATGATTAACCGAGTCGCCACTAACCACGGTGGTGTTTCGGTTTTTGCAGGTGTAGGAGAGCGAACTCGCGAAGGAACAGACCTTTTGCTTGAAATGGACGAGTCAGGTGTTCTAGAAAAAGCAGCATTGGTCTTTGGGCAGATGGATGAACCACCTGGAGTGAGGCTTCGTGTTGCTCTTTCAGCATTGACTATGGCTGAATATTTCCGAGATGAACAAGGTCAGGATGTCCTACTTTTCATTGACAATATTTTCCGTTTTGTTCAAGCTGGTTCTGAAGTATCAACCTTGCTAGGAAGAATGCCATCTGCCGTGGGTTACCAGCCGACACTGGCTGATGAGATGGGTGAACTACAGGAAAGGATCACCACAACACGTGGTAGATCGATTACTTCCATGCAGGCCGTTTATGTGCCTGCTGATGATTACACCGATCCGGCCCCATTTACTTCGTTTACGCACTTTGATGGGACAACAGAGCTGAGCCGAGACATTGCAGCGCTTGGTATCTACCCTGCAGTTGATCCACTCGCATCTACTTCTACGATCCTCACTCCTGAAGTTGTAGGGCAAAAGCATTATGACACCGCTCGTAGAGTGCAGGAGATACTACAGCGTTACAAAGAACTCCAGGACATAATTGCAATTCTTGGTTTAGATGAGCTATCAGAAGAAGACAAGATTACCGTTTCCAGGGCCCGTAAGGTGCAGAGGTTCTTATCACAGCCTATGAATGTCGCAGAAATATTTACAGGTTTGCCTGGTGTCACTGTTTCAGTCGAAGAGACAGTTGATTCTTTCGCAGCATTAGTTGATGGCGAACTTGACGACCTTCCTGAACAGGCTTTCTTAAACGTTGGTGGTGCTGAAGATGCACAACGCAAAGCCCAAGAATTAGAAGCTTAAAAAATAATGACTTTTCAAGTAGAGCTGGTATCGCCAGAATCTATTTCTTACAGTGGTGAGGCAGAGATGGTGATCGCTCGGACTGTTGAAGGTGGAGATATCGCTTTTCAACCTGGACACGTTCCATTTATTGGCGTCCTTTCAGTCTGGTCAGTTGAAGTAATAAGGCCAGATGGTCAGAGAGATGTGTTTGCCGTTCACAGAGGTTTTGTTCAAGTTGCAGGAACAAAAGTAAGCATCTTGTCGGATGTTTCTGAAGCTGCTGAAGAAATTGATATTGAAAGGGCGCAAGAAGCCCGCTCAGCGGCTCAGGAGCTGATTGGATCAGATAGTGATAATGAAGAAGCTCTTGCTTCGCTCGAAAGGTCTGAAGTGAGACTTCGTGTTGGAGGAGTAGAAGTATAAGAAGAAAATCTGTTTCAGATTTCGTTACTTCTAAATATCCTCGAGATCTTCTAATCGGTGATGAGCTTTGATGAGCCTTACAGTTCCGGATTTGGAACGCATAACAAGAGACTCCGTATGAGCCATTCCTGCCGCATATCTCACACCTTCAAGAAGATCGCCATCCGTAATGCCAGTAGCAGCAAAAAAACAGTTATTACCTGATACTAAATCGTCAAGATCTAAAATTCTTTCTAAATCGTATCCCTGCTCTTCAGCGGCTTTTCTTTCCTTTTCATTACGTGGCCATAAACGCCCTTGTAGTGTCCCTCCCATGCATTTCAGAGCAGCAGCAGAGATTACCCCTTCAGGCGTACCTCCAATCCCGAAAAGCACATCCGCACCTGATTCAGGCCATGCTGTGGAAATTGCGCCTGCAACATCACCATCAGAAATTAGACGTATTCGCGCACCCGCTTCACGTACTTCAGAAATAAGATCCGAATGCCTATCGCGGTCTAAAATTACCGCAGTTAGATCTCTAACAGTTTTATTCTTAGCTTCTGCAATTTGTTGAAGGTTTTCAGTTGGGGATTTTGCTAAATCTATCGCATCCGCACATCCCGGCCCTACAGCTATTTTCTCCATATATACACATGGTCCAGGATCAAACATCGTTCCTTTATCACTAACGGCTATAACCGATATTGCATTTGCTCTACCAAGGGCTGTAAGTGTTGTTCCGTCTATTGGGTCAACTGCAATATCTGTTGCAGGGTCATTGCCATTGCCACAGTGTTCTCCATTAAATAGCATTGGCGCTTCATCTTTTTCGCCTTCACCGATAACAACTACTCCGTCCATGTTTACAGTATCTAACACTCGACGCATGGCATTAACGGCTCCACCGTCAGCACCCTCTTTGTCTCCTCTGCCCATCCATCTTGATGCAGCCATAGCTGCAGCTTCCGTTACTCTTACTAGTTCTAAAGCGAGGTTCCTGTTTGGAGTTTGAACTTTTTTACTCATCAAATTCGACGTTAGCGCCTTAGCGAAGTTCTTGTGCATTCCGCTGAAAGGATTTCGGCGGTTTAGCTTTTCAATAGATAAAGGTGTCAGGATAAGAGAATGAAGTGGTTAAAAAGGCAAAATGAAAATGAAATAAGCGAACAGACTGAAGCTGTTGAAAATGTGGAAAATTTTGAGTCAGATTCAACTACTGAAATTGAATATGAATTACACGAATGGGCTGGTGAGACCCGATTGGTATTGGATCAACTTCTAATATTGAAAGAGGTTCCCCATGTCTGGCAGGGGGCTACCTTGGTGGTTCGTGAAGAAGATGAGGAAGTCACGGATCAACTGATCGAAGAGGCAGAGTCAACTTCATTGCCAGCAATTGATGCAGATGCTGAAACAATTGAATACGAAACCTCAGATTGGTCAGATTCAGAACAAGCGGCGTTTAGTTCTTTACTGGTTCGCCTAGGAATCCCTTATGAATTCAATGACGATGGAGGTCTTGTAGTCCAAGCATCTGATGAAGAGGCTATTGAAACTGCTCTTGATGCTTTTCAAGTTGTTAATGATGAGCGTCCTGAACTTGATGGCTTGGATGCGAACACGCTTTTGACTGAAGTTTTTGTTTCGTGCGACCGACTTAGACGTGATCATCGAGATGATACTGGAGTGGGCGAAATATTACGTTTGACCCCCTTACTCACGGAGCACCGACCCCCTTTTGGAATCGAGGCAAATATTTGGGATGAAATAGGTAAAAGATCGATCGATTTAGTAGATCTTCTTTCGGAAGGCTCAGGTGACGAAGAAGAAATTAAATCTCAAGCGGGTGGACTTGCAGAAATCTTGAGATCTATGACTTGACGAAAAGAGTATTTCGTTGCGTTTGTAAAATTGGCTATTTCAAAACCAAAGCTTTCCAGAGAGAACGGTAGTTAGGCCAAATATGTTCAGCAGAGATGTATCCGTCTTCTACAAGTGCTTCATTCAGAAGAGGCAAGTTCCTGTAGGGAACCAACATGTCAACATGATGGGCTAAATGGTAACCAACATTAAAAGGAACAATGAAAAAATTTGCCAAGCGGTTTTGGCGGACATAATGAGTTGTTTTGCGCCGATCTGACGATTGAGTCATTCCACCATGCTCACTGATTGCTCGTAATCTGTTCAGAAGTTGATACACACACGCCCATGGGAGCAACCAAAGGAAAAGGTACATCGTTAAATTCGCGAAAAACCAGAATAGGGCAGCGACCGTTAGTTGGCTAAAAAGAAAAGAAATAGTTAAACGTAAATGTCTTAATTCATTAAGCCTTTCGAATCTGGGTCGTAAGATCCTGAAAGCTGAGATGCCACTCAAATCTCTCAATAGTTTCCTAGTCATAGAACTTTTTGAAATTGGGTAGAAGCTGTAAAGAATGAAATCCGGTTCTTCTGGGCCGAATTCATCACGGTGATGTCTTATATGACCTATTCGGTAACCATGACTTCCTGAACCAAAAGCGATCCTACCGATAAAACGAATTCCGACAAAGTCATTAATTTTTCGATTAGAAAAAAGTAAACGATGAGCTGCTTCATGGTGGATTATAAAAAGTCGGTTCTGAGCCGCACCCATTACCAAAATCGACAAAATCCAAACTAATGGGTGATTGTAGATCATTACAGTCCAAACGACTAAGGGTGGAAATGACAAGGAGAGTATTATTGAGAAGAAGTTTCTAGAGTTTGGAATTTTTCTTAAGGTGTCTCGAAAATCATCTTTCGGTTTTCCATTGGCATGCAGTCGATTACTGCCGTTGAATTCTCTGGTAGGTGTTACCATCCCACCCGTCATAGATGCTACTAGCTCAGCATGTGACGGATTTTCCTTCATAAGGAAAGGCTACCTATTAATGGTTAGTAGATTCCACCAACTAGTTGAAACATCAACGTACGATCAATGAGTGGCTTCTCCAGCAGGACTTTTATTGACTCATGGCGCTGGAAGTGACCGAACCCATTCGAGCCTGTTAAGTATTGAAAAAAAATTGGCTCCACTACCTGTCAAGAGAATCAACTTCCCATATAGAAAAGCAGGAAAGCACTTTCCTGATCGGGCTCCCAAATTGATTAATTCAATCGTCAAAGCATCCGAATCAATGAGTAAAAAATATGGCATGAAACCATCTAATCTTCTACTTGGGGGAAGAAGCATGGGTGGTCGTATGTGTTCAATGGCCGTTGCGGAAGGATTACCAGCTAGAGGGTTGATTATGATCAGCTATCCTTTACATCCACCCAAAAAGCCTGAAAATCTTCGAATAGACCATTTCGATAAACTAGATATCCCATGCTTATTTATTTCTGGTGATAAGGATCCTTTCGGTTCAAAAGCTGAGTTCAAAAAACATTTAAAAAAGATCCGAGGACCTTTAACGATTAAATGGTTCGAGGGAGCTCGTCACGATTTAGCAAATTTAGATGAAGCAATTAGTGAAGAAATAAAAATTTGGGTGGATTCCTTATAGGTGCTATCTAATTCTTAGAAAGTTTTGGATTTACATCACCAGGATTTAGATCTTCAAGTTCGATTCTTGCAGTTTCAGGGAATTTCCGTATTACTAGCAATGCCGCTAGAAGGGGACCGGCAGCGATAAGTGCGAAAGCGTGACCATAGTTGTCAAACAAATCAGTCATATATCCTACTAACAAAAGTCCAGAAGCACTTCCCAACACGCTAAATGCGACAATGACACCATTTGATCTGGCTCTTTGTTTCGTTGAGAATAACTCTGGTCCATACACGCCTAACGCAACAGTAAGTGACCCGAGTACAGCTCCGAACAAGTGGCTAGCCCACATTAACAATCCGGAAGAATAGTAACTAAGAACAATGAATAATGTCCCACCTAAAAGACCTGATGTAGCGATTTTTTTTCTACCGTGGGTATCAGCAAAGCGTCCGGCTAAAAATATTGCTATTCCTGCTGGGGTCGAAGTTAGAAGCCAATAGGCAGTTATTCCAGAAGCAGAGTACCCTCTGTGTTCACGAAGAAAGTCGTTTTGGAACTGCGAGGCGGGAGCCGCAAACACTAAAAGCAAAAAACCAACGCTTGCCAACAATAAGAGGCGCCTATTTATAAAAGGTTCTTTTTTGCTTCTTCTTTGTGCGCTAGCAGTCCCAGTTTGAACAATTATTGAGTTGGCTTTATAGCGAAGCGACTCTGGCAGGTTTCTACTGATTCTCATCAGGGCTGGTAGAAACAGGAGTGGCACAAGATAAACAACTCTCCAACCTTTTTGATTTAGGTCAGCAATCGGTAACACCCAAACAGAAATCCCTGCACCTAAGGCAGCAGATAATGACAGCATGCTTACTCCATAAGCTCTGGAACCTTTCGGTAACTCTTCAGCTGCAATAACTCCAATCAGAATTCCCATTCCTGTAGTCAAACCACGCGCAACCAACTGAGTGCTCCCCAGAAACCAAAAGTTGGGAGAGACTGAGCCTAAAGCTGTTGCTAAGACTGCCAGTACCAGAGTTAGTAGAAGAACGTTTCTGCGACCCTTCTTATCAGCAATTACAAGAACGCCAATCGAGATTAGAACTCCGACACGAATGACAGCGAGCGTGATGCCTTGTGCTGATGAGCTGTGGTCGAATTCATCAGCAGCGAATGTGATTGTTTGAGATATCACAGAACCCAAATATCCGTCGATCACCTGAATACAAGCCAGTATTCCTAGAATCATCGCAGAGCGTTCATCCAAACGGTCAGGAGGAGCCCACCAAGGTTTTGATCTTTTAGGCAAAGCTTTACCTATTAAAAATGAAAAGAATATTCCCCAAAATGGAATCGAAAGCCGCCAAGAAAAACTTTCTACAACTCGATTCACACCTTCCGATTCACTTCTAACACTTATATGTCTTTCATATCTAGAAAAAGGACCATGAAGTAATTCATACTTGTCTCCACCAACAAATTTCTCAGCTACTAAGTCATTTCTCGGTTCACGTAAAGCAGCCAAACCTTCATCATCAAGTGTTTTAGTTATTTTCAGGTATTTGTCTCGCTTAAACAAGATTTTCCTAGTTTCCTCGTATCAAATTAAATGTTTTTGCTTGAATAATTGCATGTGAACGCAAACTCTGTCGACAGCGAAGCATACTTAAATCGTGGCAAGTAATTCTTTTTCCTATGAATTTGGAACAACTTCTTCACATAACGAGGAAGGTTCGGTTGTTCGCGTCCAGCAGTCGACAGGTTTATCCGGGACAGTAAGAGTATCTGGAGCGAAAAATTCTGTATTAAAAATAATGGCAGCCTCACTACTAGCACCTGGAAAATATGTACTTAATAATGTCCCACATATAGCTGATGTTAAATGGATGGCCAATCTGTTGGAAACAATGGGTGCTTCAATTTCACACCAAAAAGATGTGATGCAAATAGAGATTCCTGAAGAAATGACCCCAATAGCGCCGTATGAACTAGTGGAGAGAATGAGAGCTTCCATAGTGGTCTTAGGGCCTCTATTAGCAAGATTTGGTAAAGCAAAAGTATCTGTACCAGGCGGGGATGATTTCGGACATAGACCCATAGATATGCACCTAAAAGGTTTAGAAGAGTTAGGGGCCTCCTTTACTAATAGCCACGGATATATAGAAGGCGAAGCGGAAAAGCTAGTTGGAGGCAAAGTATTACTTAATTTCCCAAGCGTTGGTGCTACTGAAAATTTACTTATGGCAGCAGTATTAGCTGAAGGAAGAACAGTTATAGAAAATGCTGCACGCGAACCTGAAATAGTCGATCTAGTTTATTTCTTAAATTCTATGGGTGCTCAAATCACAGGAGAAGGAACCTCTACTATCCAAATTGAGGGAGTCGGTAATTTATCACCCGTTGAACATACCGTGATACCCGATCGAATTGAGGCTGCAACTTATATGGCTGCCTTAGGTATGGCAGGGGGTCAAATAGTTATCGAAGAAGCACGATTAGAACATATGGAGATGCTCGCTGAAAAGTTGCATGAGATGGGAATAGAGATTGGTCAAGTCGATGGCGGAATTAGTGTGTGTGTCTCTAAGAGGTTGCGATCAGTGGATCTAGCCACATTGCCTTACCCCGGTGTTGCCACTGATTACAAGCCATTTATGGTTGCTCTTTTATCAATTTCAGAGGGGGTGGGGATTGTAACAGAAAATATTTTTGCTGGAAGGTTCCGGTATATTGACGAGTTGATCAGAATGGGCGCAGATATAAGAGCAGAAGGACACCATGCTGTTGTTCGCGGAGTAGAGAGACTTTCAGGAGCACCTGTTAGAGCTCCCGATATAAGAGCAGGCGCTGCACTGGTTTTGGCAGGTTTGGCTGCTGAAGGGGAAACTTTGGTCGGTTCTGCAAGTCACATAGAACGTGGTTATCAGAATTTAGTGGGCAATTTAAGTTCTTTAGGGGCAAAAATCGAATTAGTTAATCACCAGGATATTTAGAATCGTTTTCTGCTCCAAAATCTGACTTTTTTTCTGGATCTATTTTTTCAGCTTTACGGTTAGCCGCCCATAGCAGCCATGCGATCAAACTTAAAGGTGCTAAAACGAGAAGAATTTCATCCCAGCCACCTTGATGACCTAAAAGAAGAAGTTCAAATTTCATTATTTAAGAATATTGTCAATCTTGTAGAAGTAGGTGTAGTCCGCCAATACTCCTGCGAAACTATAGATATGACAAATCTTTCAGTAGGAGAATCCGATAAAGACCTAGAAACTCTCGTAAGAGACGCAATAGAATTTATAAGACCTGTGCTTCAAGCAGACGAAGGTGATGTCCTGTTGCATGGGGTGAATGAGCAAACTGGAGAAGTTACTGTTGAATTGATCGGTGCATGTGTGAGTTGTGATGCATCAGATCAAACAATGAAAGCTGGAATAGAAAGAGTGCTGAAAGAAAGAGTTCCGGGAATAACCTCTGTTCACAATTTAGGTGAGGCTATTTCAGATGAAGGAACGGCAGTAACTCTTTAGGAAGAAAATGACTAACAACAATTGTTATTGGCATCCTGATAGATATGCAGGCGTTACTTGTCAACGTTGTGAGCGTCGAGTTTGTGCCGAATGCATGCATACCGCATCTGTAGGTTTTCATTGTCCTGCGTGTATAGCACCTCGGAATATCCATTCTCGAAGGCAAGGCCGCTCACCAGTAGGTTTTGGTCATCGAGTTGAGCATATTTCTGAGCAGTCATTAACTACAAGGTGTCTTATAGCAGTTAACCTCGTGGCTTTTTTCGCAACCCTTTTCAAAGGTGGGTCATTAGCTTCGGGAGGTGGAGATATAACTATTGATTTTGGTCTAGTTGGATATGGTCGAGTTCTATCTCCATTTTCAATTGATTATGTAGGTATCGCTGAAGGTGAATGGTGGAGAATGTTCACAGGAGGCTTTTTGCATGCAGGCGTCATACATCTTGCTTTCAACATGTTTCTCCTATGGATGCTGGGAAGTCAATTAGAAAGACTATTAGGAACAGCAAGTTATTTAACTCTATATTTTGGTTCTTTATTGTCTGGAGCTTTGGGGGTTATGTTGCTTGACCCTCTTGCTTTAACTGTTGGAGCTTCTGGAGCGGTGTTTGGATTAATGGGTGCAACTGTAATTTATCAATTCCGTAGAGGCGTGAGTCCTTGGTCAAATGGGATTGGAAGCCTGCTAATCATAAATTTGATCTTTACTTTTGCTCGACCCAATATCTCAGTTGGTGGTCATTTAGGAGGTCTTATTGGTGGCCTGCTTATTGGTTGGCTGATTGATGAGATGAACAAAAAAAGCATCTCAGGCTATTCAAGACTTGTACTCCCATTAATAATCGCAGTTGCTTTTGGTTTCTCTTGCATTTGGGCTTCAAATTATTGGTATGACCCAATATTGGGTTAATGAAGTAATGTTCTAGGGCTTCTCGACAAGTTGTTTTAATTTGTAAAGATTCCCTCTCCAAATTTTTTTGAGCACAGGTTTTGCAATAAATTCAGTAATTTTACCACCCAGAAAAATTGGGAAATCTAGATTTTCCTCCCAGACAAATAGTGTTCTACCTTCTGATGGTTTTTCAAGAATGAAACTGCCTTTCCCTTCAACGAGGCCCTTGTGACTAATACTCAATATTTGATTCGGAACCCAATCGGTAACTTGCATCTTGTCAGTTGTTCTTAGAGGACCGACTTTTGTATCACAATCGAAAGTTGTACCCACACCTTGAGTTTGTTCCGAGGTGATCCGTATCTTTGAGGCATCTGCCATCCAATTAACATGCGTTTGAATATTCGAAATAGCATTCCAAACCACCTCTGGAGGGGCTTCAATTTCCTGAACAATTCTTATAAACATAGATCTTAATTATGCCGATTTTTTGCTAGTAAAGCAGTTCCCTTTAACCTAAAAGAATGGATATATATCTCGATCACGCTGCTAGCACACCGGTGCGAGAAGAAGTTGTCCAAGAAATGATGCCGTGGCTTTCGATGCATCCAGGAAACCCATCGGGGTCTCATCGTTTAGCACGAGAAGCACGCAGAGCTATTGATGACGCGCGAGATCACGTAGCTTCACTAGTTGGAGCGGAACCGGGAAATGTTATTTTCACGAGCGGAGGAACGGAGTCAGATAATCTGGCAATTGACGGCATCCTCGGTCTCAAAGGCGGTAAGGCTCTGTGTTCTGCAACCGAACACCCTGCAGTGCTTGAACCTGTCAGAGAATCTGGAGGGATAGTGGCACCTACAGATAAAACTGGAAGAGTTGATCTCGAAAGTTTGTCTAATCTTTTAGATTCTTTCGCCGATATTTCTTTAATTTCGGTCATGATGGCTAATAATGAAACTGGAGTAATAAATAACATCAATACAATCGCGGATTTAATATCAGAGAAAGCGCCAGAAATTATGATTCACACAGATGCAGTTCAAGCGACTTCATGGCTTGATATCGCTGAATCTTCAAAAAAGGCACACTTAATAAGTCTTACCGGGCATAAATTTGGTGGCCCGAAAGGTGCAGGAGCTTTGGTCCTAAGAGAAGGTGTCAAATTATCTCCTGTAATCCGTGGCGGCGGGCAGGAGAGAGAAAGACGAAGCGGGACCCAGAATGTTCCGGCGATCGTTGGGCTCGGAGAAGCAGCTCGCCTAATGCAGATTGAACGACCAAAGATAAATGAACGAGTTACTGAGTTGAGAGACAAGCTGGAAAACGGATTAATAGATAAAATTGCTGGTACCAGCCGCACCTTGCCGAAAGAAACACCTAGAACGCCTGGAATAGCACATCTTTGTTTTGAAAACATAGAAAACGAAGCACTACTTTTCCTCTTAGAAAATCAAGGCATATATGCGAGTGCAGCTTCATCATGTGCGAGTGGGGCACAAGAGGCATCACATGTTTTACAAGCAATGGGTGTAGATCTCAAAACAGCTGGAGGTTCAATCAGATTTTCGTTAGGCCAAGCTACAACCGATGAAGAAATAGAACATGCAGTAACAGTTGTTCCTGATGCTGTTGACCAACTACGAGAGTTTCAAAAATGACACGAGTAATGGTCGCTATGTCAGGAGGTGTTGATTCATCAGTCGCAGCTGCTCTCTCCTGTGAGAACGGGGATGAGGTGGTTGGAGTAACACTTAAACTCTGGGGAGGAGATTCTGACTCTGGTTGCTGCTCAGTCTCGGACGTAGATGATGCGAGGAGAGTAGCTGATTCACTAGGTATAGAGCATCATGTTTTCAATCTGGGAGACGATTTTGATGAACATGTAGTAGCTCCTTATGTTGAAGCTCACTCATTAGGTTTAACTCCAAATCCATGTATCGAATGCAATAGGCATATTAAATTTGATCGTCTTATGAACAGAGCAAAATCATTAGGTTTCGAGAAAATAGTTACAGGCCATCATGCTCGGATAGTGAAGCAAAAAGATGATACCTTCCGGATCGCAAGGGCAGTAGATGAAGCAAAAGATCAGTCTTACGTTCTGTACATGTTGAATCAAAGCCAGATTTCTTCATTGCATCTTCCTGTCGGAGAGATGACTAAAGATCAAGTCAGAGAGAAAGCAGACAGTTTAGGGTTTAGGGTCGCGACCAAGCCTGATAGCCAAGATGTCTGTTTTATTACTCGTGAAAAGGGAAGAGCTGACTTTCTTGGGCAAAGGATCCCTTTGACTCCTGGGAGAGTAGTAGATGAAAGCGGATCCGAAGTAGGTCGAGTAGAAGCAATAGAATTAGTTACTGTTGGTCAGAGGCGAGGAATGCTTCTAGCAGGGGGCAAAGAACCGAGATACGCGAATAATATTGACATTGAATCAGCAACAGTAACTGTAGGAACCCCTGATCAACTGTTAGTTGAGCAAACAGAATTCCGAAACACTTTGTGGGCTGCAAATGAGATTAACGGTGAATTCCTAGTACAAACAAGTGCGCATGGGAAGCCAAAATTAGCGAATATTGAAGACAATGTACTCACATGGAACGAAGCCCACTCGATAGTCGCTTCAGGGCAAAGTCTTGTTTTCTATGAAGATAACCAAGTCGTAGGCGGAGCAATTGCTGTCTGATTAAACTCTTAGATCTCTTTTTTGAGCTTCAGCCAGCAAAACATTTGGCCTCACAGGATTTACTAAAAAGCTTTCGACAACAGAGTTTTCATTTGCGATTTTTCTTGTTCCAGTTTTCAGCATCATTGAAAGAGGAGTCAGACACTTTATTTCTAGTGACAAACCAAAAGAGTTTTGACTCAGGTCCAAAGCATTAGTTCCAACTTTTGCAGGAGATAAATTTGCAAGTTGATTCCTAGGAATAAGAGTTGGATCCCCAACAGAAAGGTGGTCGTGTAGGAGTATTCCTGCTGGAACTAGCACAATCCAACGTTTTCCAAGCTGGTAGATAGCATTTGAGGCTATTGCTGCAAGTGGGATGCCACATAAAGATATTAATGAACCAAATAAAAAGTTTTTATTTAATAATAAGATCGGCCCCACAGTCAAACCAGCCAATGAAGTCAGCCATGCTAATGGTCCAAACAGAAGTAACACAGGGCCTGGCGCTCTAAGGAGAAAACGACGTTCATCACCGTAAGAAGCTCCATCTGAAAACCTGTCACCTAAAGGAGCTGACAGTGCGATAGAAGCTGCGACTGCAGCCGCTGCAAGACCAACAACACCTGAAATTGAACCGTTATTTTCTAAAGCGCTCCAGAGGTTAAGAACAGCAGAAGCAGGTGCCCCGATTCTAATTACCGCTAGGGAAACTGGAGTCGCAATTAAAGTTGCTAAAAGTATTAAAGCCCATATAGCCCAAAGACTTATTGACACTGTTGTTCTCAAAAGAAATTCGAAGTCATTAAAACTATCTGCAAGTGATGGTCCACAGAGCAAAGGCAAACATAGCCAAATTACTCTCATGATCCCTGTAGTAAAAGACTCGCTACGTCTTCCCAGATCGTCTTTAAACAAAAGTTTCACAAAGAGCAGACTAGACGGTTTCTGTACCGTCACGGACTAATCGTGAGGCAACGGTATTATCGAACTGTGGCTAAAGACGATTTTTTAGAGGAAAAGAGCGATAAGGAAGCTTCATTGCGGTTAGATCAACTTCGCGAATTAATTAGATTCCACAACGATTTATATCATGCACAAGGGACTCCAGAAATACCTGATTCTGATTTTGATTCACTTTGGCGAGAATTACTTGATTTAGAAAAAAAATTTCCCCATTTAGCTGATTCAAGCTCACCTAGTGCAACAGTGGGAAGCAAACACAACACGCCTTTTGCAGAAGTTGAGCATCGTGTACCAATGCAATCGCTAGATAATGCATTCGACATAGAACAATTGAATTCCTGGATTGACAAAGTGGAAAGACGTCTAGGGGGCGAACAAAAAATTTCTACATTGGTGTGTGAATTGAAGTTTGACGGATTGGCTGTTTCGATACGTTACGAGAAAGGTCAATTAGTTCAAGCTGCTACACGCGGAAATGGAATTATTGGAGAAGATGTTACTGAAAATGTTCTAACAATTTCCGATGTTCCCAAAACCCTTGGCAAAGAAGCTCCAGAAATTTTAGAAGTTAGAGGTGAAGTGTATTTAGGGATAGAAGCGTTCAATGCTCTTAACCGATCCAGAGAATCCCTAAATGAACCCACTTTTGCGAATCCGCGCAATACGGCAGCAGGTTCATTAAGGCAGAAAGATTCAAAAGTTACGGCCACACGCAATCTTTCATTTTGGGCTTATCAAATTGGAGAAACAAAAGGTTCACCTGATATTGGTGGACATTTTGAAACCCTACGTTGGTTAAAAGATTTAGGGCTTCCGATCAATGAACATGCAAAGAAATTCACCGATTTTAAAGAAGCTATTTCATACATAGAAAATATCGAAAAGATGCGTCACGATCTCGACTATGAAATAGATGGAGTCGTTGTAAAAGTAGACGATTTAGCTTTACAGAATCAACTAGGTGCTACGGCTAGAGCGCCACGTTGGGCAATTGCATACAAACTTCCACCGGAAGAAAGAACAACTCGATTGATTGACATTGAAGTTTCAATAGGTCCGGGGGGGCAAGCAACCCCATTCGCCAAATTAGAGCCTGTTTTTGTAGGTGGCTCAACAGTAGGTACAGCCACTCTTCATAATGCTGATCAAGTGAGAGAAAAAGATGTAAGACCCGGTGATTTGGTAGTGGTTCGCAAAGCAGGAGATGTGATACCTGAAGTTGTAAGACCAGTTATTAGTGAAAGGCCAGCAAACTCACGCCCTTGGAAATTTCCAACTTCTTGTCCGGCTTGTAAAAAAGAATTAGAAAGAAGAGAAGGAGAGGCAGCAACCTTCTGCAACAACTATGAATGTCCTAGACAAATTCGTGGACGAATAGAACATTTCGTATCACGAGGAGCAATGGATATTGAAGGATTCGGCGAGCAAAGAGTTGACCTGTTTGTTTCAGAAGGTTTGATAAACGATGTTTCTGACATTTTCAGAATTGACTTCGAGCGGATTTCAAAAATGGAAGGTTTTGGGGAATTATCTGTAACGAATCTCAAAAATGCAATCGAAGAGGCTCGTTCGAGAGATTTAGGGCGGTTGTTGTTCGCTTTAAGAATTCCACATGTGGGAACCACAGTCGCTCAGTTAATAGCAGAGAATTTTCAAGATCTTGAGGCGTTAAAAAAAGTGCAAATGCAAGACTTAGAGATTATTGATGGACTAGGACCGAAAATTGCTGCGAGTGTTTTTGAATGGTTTGCAAACGAATTTAATGGTCGTTTGATAACAAGGCTTCAAGATATGGGGGTTAATCCCAAATCTGAGCTTTCACTTTCAAGTGGTTTGGAAAAGACTCTTTTAGGGGTCACCATCGTCGTGACAGGCAAGTTGGAAGGTTTAAGTAGAGAAGAAGCTCGCAAAATCATAAAAGAAAGAGGGGGTACGTCTCCTGGGAGCGTCTCGACTAAAACGACTTATTTACTTGCCGGTGAAGGGGGTGGATCGAAGCTGGATCAAGCGGAAAAGTTTGATATTCCAGTCATAGATGAGATTGCTTTTGAGCATTTAATTCAAAAAGGTGATTTGCCAGAATAAATTTTTATCCGATGACTCGGAAGCACCAACTTAAGCTTGATCGTCTACTCGGTGTTTGAACCTCCCAGTAGACGACGGAAGCACAAATATCTCCAGGTGGTAGCCGCTCAATAATTTTTCCAGCTTCAGGTCTAAAAACAACTGAATTTAAAGCAGGTTCAATTCTTTGTTGATCAAGAGGGATTTGCGTATCTCCGATACTAATAATTTCGCCCGTCCAAGTAGATGAAAAGACAACTCCTACATTTGTCTGAGCGATTACTTCGTCACCGCGACTTGGTATTAGTTCTAATACTCCGGGATTTGAGTTTAATACGATGTCATTGTCATCGCCGTCAGCAATAAGTCCGGCTAAGACCAGTACGGCTATCCCTAGAACAAGAAGAAAGCAGATAATAATTGAGTTGCGACGCGTCACATGTAAAGGCTACCTAGAGGTAACCTTTACATGTGGTAGAAAAACGAAGAGATACTGGATCTTTTGGCAAAGGAAATTCTTGGGGTCCTCAGAATATGTCTGGTCGCACTTTTGGTGGTAGATACAGACTTCAAAATGTTGTAGGAACTGGAGGGTCTGGTTCTGTTTACCTAGCTACTGATTTAAGTTTGGATCGTCAAGTAGCAGTCAAAGTTCTACACACTCAGCTTGCCCAATATCCAGGATTCGTAGAACGATTTAAAACAGAAGCCAAAGTTGCGGCTTCGCTTGCAAGTTCCCACACAGTGAGAGTTTTTGACTGGGGAGTTGATGATCAGGCCTATCTGGTAACTGAATACTTAGGCGGTGGGAGCCTTAGAAGTATTTTAGATAGTGGAAGAACTCTCAGCCCTTCACAAATATTGCAAATCAGTCTTGAAGCATGCAGAGCTCTCGATCACGCTCATGCACAAGGAATAATTCATCGGGATCTTAAACCTGCAAATCTTTTATTTGGTCAAGATGGCCATTTGCGAATTGCAGATTTTGGATTAGCAGCCGCACTAGCAGATGCAACTCAAGCAGAAATTTCTAATTCTGGGCCACAACTAGACGAATTGGGTGGTTTACGCGGCTATGTGGGTACTGCTCGGTACGCTTCGCCTGAACAAGCCAGCGGACTTACTCTAGGAGTTAAGTCTGACATCTATTCTTTGGCTTTGTGTATCGTCGAAGCATCCACAGGACACCTTCCTTTTGTTGAGAATACGGTCCTAGGGACATTAAGAGCAAGAGAAGGTCAAGATGTGCCAATTCCCGAAAGTTTGGGTGCTCTGTCACCAATAGTCCAAAGAGCTGGTTCCGCTAGCGCAGAAGAAAGACCTACTGCAGGAGAACTAGGAAGGATGCTGCTTGATATTGCGAGTCAAATGGCTCGTCCAGAGCCTCTACCTTTTGTTGGTCCGGGAGAGGTGGGTGCAGATCCTCTGTCTGGTGAAGAACCTCTAGTGCCTGCAAGTGTTTCCTCTGCACCTGATCGACCTACAGAACGAATGAAAACTGTGTCATTTGAACCAGATTCCGAACCTCAACAAACTGGTTCGACAAAGCCGTCGAGACGACGTTGGATAAATGGTTTGATTGCAAGCTTTTTAGTGGTTGCTGTGACTGCTGTTGGAGCTTTTTTGTGGGAAGCAACGAAAACAGAATCAAGAACCCTGCCTCAATTAGTAGGTTCTTCAGGAGAGAGTGCGCGAGAATTAATTGTTGCGCTTGGATGGAATGTGGAAGAGCGTTTTGACCGTCTTGACAACACAGTTGAAGGTGAGGTGTTGTCGACTGAACCCGTTGGAGGGACAGCTCTAGAAGAGAATGAGACTGTAGTGATAGTTATTTCTCTTGGAGCAGAACGAGTTCAGATACCTATTGACTTAGTAGGTAAGAGTCTTCCCGGCGCAGAAAGGCTGATCCAGTCAGCTGGCTTGCAAGTGGGTGAGATCTCGTATTCTTACAGTGAAACTATCGAAGCTGGGATGATCGTCGATGTCCTTGCGCCTATTAACGAGCTCCCTCTAGGAGGAAGTGTTGATTTGCTTGTCTCTGATGGGAGAGTTCCAGTAGTGATTCCAATTGGCTTAGAAGGACGCGCGGTGTCCGAAGTGGAAGCAGCATTAGAAACTTTAGGACTAGTTTCACGCCGCATTGGAGTAAGGGACGAATTTGTCCCAAAAGGTTATGTAGTAGCCTTTGAACCTCCATCACAGAGTTCTGTTAGAGGTGGTTCAGAGGTTGAAATATTGGTCTCGACTGGACCTGAGCCACGCCCAATTCCCGATGTAGTAGGGCTTTCAGTCGATGCTGCAGAATCTAGATTAGCTGCAGCTGGATTTCGTTCTATTTCAATTGATGGACCATCAGGAGGTTTAATCACGAGGCAAGAACCTCCAGGCACTGCTCTGGGATTACCGGAAACTCCAATAGAATTAATCAGTGGATAAAAGTCTTGTTTGGCTATATCTCCTCTACCCTCTGAACTGTGGTTCAAAGAATTTCGCGTGAAGAAGTTGCCCATGTGGCACGTTTAGCTCAACTAGCGTTGAGCGAGGATGAGCTGGATGCATTCACATCTCAACTCGCTGCTGTTTTAGATCATGCAGCCGATTTAGAAGCTTTAAATGTAGATGATGTAGAGCCGAGTACGCATCCTTTTCCTTTGAAGAATGTTCTACGTATTGATGACCCTGGTGAAGTTTTTGCGATCGAAGAAGTGATTGAAGTAGCTCCAGAGGTAGAAGAAGGCCAATTCCGAGTTCCTCGGATTCTGGGGGAATCGTGATGAAGGCAACAGAAATAGTAGAAAAAGTTTCTTCTGGTGAAGTGAGTGCCCGCTCAATCGCTGAAAATTATATTGAAACCATTAACGAAAGTGAGTCTGATGTTAACGCTTTCAATCTTGTTACTGCTGAACAGGCTTTGATGGATGCTGATGAGATAGATTCAAAAATTGCTTCTGGAGAAACTTTGGGCCCTTTAGCAGGAGTTCCGATTTCGATTAAAGACAATCTTTGCACACGAGGAGTTGAGACAACGTGTAGTTCAAAAATCTTAGAAGGATGGAAACCCCCTTATAACGCCACTGTTATCGAAAAACTTAAAGAAGCAGGAGCGATCATCATAGGTAAAACCAATCTGGATGAGTTTGCGATGGGTTCTTCAACAGAGAATTCTGCCTTTGGTCCAACCAGAAATCCTCATAATTTGGAACTTGTTCCAGGAGGTTCATCAGGGGGCTCCGCAGCAGCTGTAGCAGCAGGGTTTTCTCCTTTAGCTTTGGGTAGTGATACTGGGGGGTCCATAAGGCAACCAGCTGCTCTTTGTGGTGTTGTCGGAGTTAAGCCCACATACGGAAGAGTGTCTCGTTATGGACTTGTAGCATTCGCTTCCAGTCTTGATCAGGTGGGTCCATTTGCTAATACAGTTTCTGATGCCGCTTTAACTCTTGAAGTTATTAGTGGTCATGATCCAAGGGATTCCACTTCAATTCCGGAGAAACCGCTGGAGATTTCAGGGTTTTTAAATCAAGGGATCGAGGGTATGAGGATTGGGGTGATTGAGGAACTATCAGGAAAAGGCCTAGAGGGAATTTCACCGGATGTCAGTTCTAAAGTTGAAGAAGCTATAAAAGTTTTTTCTAATGCAGGAGCAACCGTTGAATCAGCTTCGGTTCCAGCTTCTATTTACGGACTGTCCGCTTATTACGTCATAGCACCTGCAGAAGCATCTTCTAATCTTGCGAGGTATGACGGGATAAGGTTTGGTCCAAGAGTAGAAGCATCAACCACTGCGGAGACAATGACAGCTACTCGCACAAAAGGTTTTGGAGACGAAGTAAAACGTCGGATCATGCTTGGGACTTACGCTCTTTCAGCTGGGTATTACGACGCCTACTACGGCAAATCTCAGAGAGTAAGAACACTTATAATGAATGACTTCGCAAAAGCATATGAGAAATTTGACATTCTTATAAGTCCCACTGCCCCAACTACAGCTTTCCCATTGGGTGATAAAACTGCAGATCCTATGCAGATGTATTTGCAGGATGTGTGCACAATACCCTCTAATCTCGCAGGTCATCCCGCCATGTCAGTTCCTTTCGGTTTTGGAGAGGATGGGATGCCTATAGGGATCCAAATTCTTGCTCCCGCTATGGCAGAGCGAGAGATGTTTCAAGCTGCAAAAGTTCTTGAATCTGAAAGCGGTAATGGCATTGAATAGTCTTGAGATGAATGATTGGGAAACGGTAATTGGTTTAGAGGTTCATGCAGAATTAGCTACTAAAACTAAGATGTTTTCATCAGCGCTTAATTCCTTTGGCGGTGAACCTAACTGCAACACAGATCCTGTTTCTCTTGGATTGCCTGGATCTCTACCTGTTTTGAATGAAAAAGCGGTAGAGCTAGCTATCAGAGTGGGTTTAGCTTTGAATTGTGAAGTGCAAAAGTCAGTATTTGCACGTAAAAACTATTTTTATCCAGATATGCCGAAGGCTTATCAAATTTCACAGTTCGACTTACCAATAAACAAAGAAGGTTGGTTAGAACTTCCTGATGGGCGGCGAATAGGAATTGAGCGAGCTCACTTGGAGGAAGATACCGGAAAGATAACCCATGTGGGAGGGGGAGGACGAATACATGAGGCTTCCTACTCATTGATTGACTACAACAGGTCAGGTGTTCCTCTAATCGAAATAGTTGGAGCGCCAGATCTTCGAGGCCCAGATGATGCACGAGAATATGTCTCTGAGTTGCGTTCAATATTGGTGGCCATCGGTGCTTCTGACGGAAAGATGGAGGAAGGTTCCTTACGCGTTGACTGCAATGTGTCAGTTCGTAGATCTGAGACAGAGGAGTTGGGGACACGTTGTGAAATCAAAAATATAAACTCTTTGAGGTCTCTCGGAAGAGCTATCGAATATGAAGCAAAAAGACAGATTGAAATAATCGAATCAGGTCAGGAAATCGAACAGCAAACACGCCATTGGGATGAAGCCGAGGGTCGTACACACAAGTTGCGATCCAAGGAAGAAGCTTTTGATTACCGTTATTTCCCCGAACCTGATTTAGTGCCAGTCGAACCATCTGAAGAGTGGGTAAAAGAAATCGCTGATTCTTTGCCATCACTGCCAAGAGATAGAAGACACTTGCTAGCCGAGGCAATTGAAGTTGAACCATCGGAAACTTCATTGATAGTGCAAAGAGATTTAGACACTTTTGCTCTTCAGGCAATTTCTTTCAACGCTGACAAGAATCGCGTTCTGGTGCATTTAGAGAATAATCTTGCTGATGGAATTGGCGAATTAACACCAGAGGCATTTGCGTCTCTTACGGTGATGGAAATGAACGGTGAACTCACAGCTACGCAAGCTAAAACAGTTTTAGCTGACTTGGTCGAATTGGGCGGAGACCCTCAAGAGGTAGCAAAGAGTCATGGTTTCGAATCGATGGACAATTCTGAATTGGAAGAAGTGGTTGACCGAATCATTTCAGAAAACTCTGATGATTGGCTTTCTTTTATTAATGGGGACGAAACTGAAAGAAAGAAAAAGTCAGGTTTCTTCGTTGGGTTAATAATGAAAGAAACCAGTGGTCAGGCTGACGGCAAGATAGTTAATCAAATCTTGAGTGCTAAAGCTAAAAACTAGCTTCCCAATTTTTGCCATTTATCACTTCTAAAACGAATATATAAAGTAGTGGAACGAGTCAACATCAAAATCCAAATGGATCCCCAAATCCAACCTATGCCAAGACCAAATGCGAGACTTAAGAGCATTAGGGGCACAGAAATTACA
This sequence comes from Dehalococcoidia bacterium, assembly GCA_002699555.1. GTDB lineage: Bacteria > Actinomycetota > Acidimicrobiia > Acidimicrobiales > MedAcidi-G1 > MedAcidi-G1. Next base: position 39,447 of record PABN01000042.1, on the reverse strand, counting down.
GCTGAAAAGCTCATGGCCTTAGCAAGGAAACGTTGGTCACCTGCACCTATAAGAATGCCGTCTAAAGCAAATGCTACGCCTGATAATGGAGCCATTGCAGCGACATGCAAAAGAAGGAAACCTGCAAGTTCAACTACTGCGGTATCTTCAGAAAAAATTTCTGCAAAGGATAAATGAAATATCCCAAGAATAGAACCTATAAAACAACCTAGGCCTGTGGACCAGATTATTGCCCTTCGGCCCATTTGACGTGCTTCGTGGGCATTGCCAGCACCTAGAAGGTTTCCTGTAATTGCCTGTGCTGCAATAGCAATTGCATCCATTGACATAGAAAGGAAAAACCATGCTTGGAATCCAATTTCATGTGCTGCAACATCAACATTTCCAAGGCGAGCTGCCATAGCTGTAGCAACAATAAAGGAAGTAGTTAAAGAGAGATTTCTAATTAGTAGTTCACTTGAACTTTTTAACAGTTTAATTAATACTAAAAATTTTGGTTTGAAGGAAACTTTATATCCACCTATGGCCTGCCGAATCCAAAATAAATAAATCAGAGCACCAATCCATTGAGAAATTACCGTTGCTGCTGCAGAAGCTCCAATTTCTTTGTTGAAACCATAGATAAGAACCAGTTCGAGCCCAAGATTCAAGAGAGCAGTTCCTATAGCTACCCATAGAGGTCTAACTGTGTCTTTGACTCCACGCAAATAGCCGACTCCTGCAAGCATTATCAACATGGCTGGAGCCCCGAACATACTTATACGCAGATAAATGCGGGCTTGCTCCAGAAGTTCCCCCTCAGCACCTAGAATTTTCAGTAGCTGATTAGCAGCAAGGTAGCCAATGACAGCTATAGCGATGCCAAGAAAGAAAGCCAGCCACATGCTTTGAATAGCTTGATTTGAGGCTTTTGACGGTTCACCCGCTCCAGTAAACCTAGCTACTGTTGCAGTGGTGCCGTAAGCCAAAAAAGAGGAAAGTCCATAAATTAACAACAAGGCAGCTGATGCAACAGCTAATCCTCCTAGAGGAATGGTTCCCAGATGGCCAACAACAGCAGTGTCGGCTAACAAATAGAGTGGTTCGGCTACGAGTGCACCCAAAGCTGGGATTGCTAGCGCTAAAAGTTTTTTATCACGATCTGGGATGTTGATTATAAAAGTCTAAGCACTTCAAGTCGTCAAAACATTGATTTGAGCTCTACCCTTCTTGTATGAGTGAAAATGAAAAGAATGATATAAAACCAAGATCTCGCGAAGTTACAGATGGGGCTAACAGGGCACCGGCTCGAGCTATGTTACGTGCCGTAGGTATGGGGGAAGACGATTTTTCAAAAGCACAGGTTGGAGTCGCTTCATCGTGGAATGAAGTCACACCTTGCAACTTGCCATTAGATGCGCTTGCAAAAAAGTGCAAAGAAGGTGTTTTTGAAGCAGGTGGATTCCCTTTGGAATTTACAACTATTGCAGTAAGTGATGCCATCTCTATGGGACATGAAGGAATGAGAGCGAGTTTAGTTAGTAGAGAGATTATCGCTGACTCTGTTGAGGCTGTAATGCATGCTGAAAGACTTGATGCATTTGTGAGTTTTGCTGGTTGCGACAAATCATTACCTGGGATGCTTATGGCATCAGCACGTATCAATCTTCCTTCGGTTTTTGTGTATGGCGGTTCAATAATGCCTGGAGAACATAATGGAAAGTCTTTAGACATAGTCAATGTTTTCGAAGCAGTAGGAGCCCATGCGGTGGGTGACATTGACGACGATGAACTTCTTTCTATAGAGCGAGCTGCTTGTCCAACCATGGGTAGTTGTGCAGGAATGTTTACTGCTAACACAATGGCTGCAGTGGGAGAAGCATTGGGGATGTCATTGCCAGGATCTGCATCTGCAGCAGCAGTGGATAGCAGGCGTTCAGATGTCGCATACGCAAGTGGTACTGCTGTGATGAAACTTCTAGAGGCTGGCATTTACCCTCGAGACATAATGACTCAAGCAGCGTTTGAGAATGCCATTGCTGTGGTGATGGCTCTTGGTGGATCAACTAATGCCGTCTTGCATCTTTTGGCGATTGCTTTTGAAGCGGGTGTAGAGCTTCAATTAGAGGAATTTAATCGTATAGCTGAGAAAGTCCCACATCTTGCAGACACGAAACCACATGGCCTTTATCACATGGTTGACATAGACAGAGTGGGAGGTGTTCCAGTGGTAATGCAAATGCTATTAGAGGAAGGTTTGATTCATGGCGATGAAATAACTGTCACCGGTCTTACTGTCAAAGAGAATTTAGAACTCCTTAACCCACCAAAACCTGATAATGATGTGATTCATTCTTTTGATAATCCAATACATGACATAGGAGGGATAGCGATATTGAGAGGCTCCTTAGCTCCTGACGGAGCTGTTGTAAAAGTTGCTGGAATAGATTTCGATAGATTTGATGGTCGTGCCAGAGTTTTTGATGGTGAAGACAAGGCTATGGAAGCAGTTTTGGACGGAGCTATAAAAGCTGGAGATATCGTAGTTATTCGTTATGAGGGGCCAAAAGGTGGCCCAGGGATGCGTGAGATGCTCGCTATTACAGGCGCCATGAAAGGTGCTGGTAGAGGGAATGACGCAGCTTTGATCACAGATGGTCGTTTTTCTGGTGGGACTCACGGCTTCTGCGTGGGACATGTTGCCCCAGAAGCAGTTGATGGAGGCCCAATAGCTCTCGTAGAAGAAGGTGATCGAATCGTTATAGATGTTCGTGAACATTCAATTGAACTGCTAGTCGATGAAAATGAGTTGGAAAAACGGCGAAGTGAATTAAAACCCTTTAAACCTAGGTATGAGTCTGGTTTCTTAGCCAAATATGCGCGATTAGCAGCAGGAGCAGAGCAAGGAGCTGTTACTAAGGCATAAAAAGGGTTGTTTGCTATTAGCTTCCCAGCGATACTGGATAGATGCGAGAATTATTCGTAGGTGTAGTAGTTATTTAACGTGTATCCATTAAGGATGCACGTTTGACCTCCCTGTAGGGAGGTCAATTGCTTTTAATCAAGTTTTTAGTTAAGAAAGCTAATCTGAGAAAAAATGACCAGCGAAAATATAGATGGCGGCAAGGCTTTAATTAGAGCTCTTGAAAAAGAGGGTGTTGAAGTGATGTTTGGGCTCCCCGGTGGAGCGATATTGCCTGTGTATGACCCGATTATCGACTCGACAATTAGACACATACTGGTACGCCATGAGCAAGGTGCTGGGCACATGGCTCAAGGTTATGCCCAAGCAACTGGCAAACCTGGTGTAGCGATGGTGACTAGCGGGCCTGCTGCCACCAATATCGTTACACCTCTGTGCGACGCTTATCTGGATTCAACTCCCTTGGTGGTTATTACAGGCCAAGTGCCTCTAGCAGCAATTGGTACAGATGCTTTTCAGGAATGCGACACCACCGGAATCACGATGGGAGTGACTAAACATAATTTTCTTGTTAAAGACGCACAAGATATTCCAAGAATTGTAAAAGAAGCATTTCATATAGCAACTACCGGCCGACCTGGTCCGGTGTTGATTGATTTGCCTAAGGACATAGTAGATCCTAATAATCCAAGATCAGAGCTTGATTGGGTGGAGAATCCTGAAATGGAACTACCGGGCTATAAACCAGAAAAGAATATCGATCTGACTGCAATAGAGAATGCTCTAGAACTTATTCAGACTTCTAAGAGGCCTGTTTTCTATGTTGGAGGTGGGATTCTTAAAGCAAGAGCGGCAGAAGCGCTTAGAGAACTGGTTGAAATTACCGGAATTCATGTCGTGACAACGCTTATGGCACGAGGCGCTTTTCCTGACAGTCATGAACTTTGTTTAGGAATGCCAGGAATGCATGGAAATTATACAGCGGTAACTTCGATGCAAAAGGCAGATTTATTAGTGGCTTTGGGTGCCCGTTTTGATGACCGTGTTACTGGTAAAGTCGACGGTTTTGCACCAGATGCAAAAATTATCCATGTAGATATCGATCCAGCAGAATTAGGAAAAGTTAGAAAACCGGATGTTGCTATCAATGGAGATTGCCGTCTAGTTATAGAGGCAATGGTTGACCTGCTTAGGCGAGAAGAGTCCATTCAAATAGATCGTTCGGAATGGAAGTCTATGATCAGTGGCTGGCAGGAACGATTTCCACTTACATATGAGGATTCTGAACCAGGAAGTAGATTGAAACCCCAATATGTCTTAGAGCAACTTAGGGATCTAACCCCTGAAGATACAATTGTTGCTTCGGGAGTTGGCCAGCATCAGATGTGGACAAGTCAATACTGGAGTTTTGATCATCCATACACATGGATCAACTCAGGGGGATTAGGAACCATGGGGTTTTCGATACCTGCTGCTATTGGTGCAAAAGTAGGAAACCCTGACCGGATGGTTTGGGCAGTTGATGGAGATGGATGTTTCCAGATGACAGCACAAGAACTTGTAACCTCAACAGTTGAAAACGTGCCAATAAAAGTCGCATTACTTAATAATTCTTATTTAGGCATGGTTCGCCAGTGGCAAGACATGTTTTACGAGGAAAGATTTTCTGAAGTATTTCTTTCAGATGATGTGCCGAATTATAAAGCATGGGCAGAATCTATGGGCTGTGTGGGTATTCGAGTTGACAGTCCAGAAGAAGTTCCAGAAGCTATAGCTAAAGCTAATGAGATTGAAGACAGATCAGTTGTAATAGATTTTCGGACCGCACCTGAAGAGCGTGTTTACCCGATGGTTCCTGCTGGGAAAGATAATTCTTCAATTGTCGTTCCACCATCTCAAGAAAGCCAAGAACGATGAAAAAGACTCAAGGAAATTACACAATTTTAGTTATAACTGTCGAAAATAAATTCGGTGTTTTAGCACGAGTCAGTGGCCTTTTTTCTCGTCGTGGCGTAAACATTAAGTCTCTTGCTGTCGCCCCTACCGATAAAGCAGAATTTAGTCGCATAACAGTTGATCTTGATATAGAACTCGAAGGTGTTTCATTAGATCAAATAATAAACCAGCTTGACAAACTGATAAATGTTGTTGAAATACGAGCTTTGGATCCCGCTGAGTCAGTCGAAAGAGAATTGATGATTGTCACAGTTGAAGCTGAGGCTAGTCAAAGGGATGAGTTGGTTGACCATTTAGACAAAGTCGGCGGAAAGGTGCTAAACATTGGCACCGAGAGCATGATGCTTTCTTTGGTAGAAACCTCGTCTGTAATTGACGACTTCGAATCTTTTTTGAGTTCTTATGGCATAGTTGAACTGCAACGAACAGGCCGCGTTGCTCTAGATTCGTTATAGCTAAACAAAGTTAAATAGTTTAAGGAAAATAATTAGGAGAAAATCGTGGTAAATATTTATTATGAAAATGATGTAAATCGTTCAGCAATATCAGACCGTAAAGTAGCGATTTTAGGCTATGGATCGCAAGGACATGCCCACGCTTTGAACCTAAAGGAATCAGGGGTTGATGTATGTGTAGGACTGAGAGAAGGATCTGGATCCATCTCGAAAGCCGAAGAAGCAGGACTCGTAGTTCGTTCAATTTCAGAAGCATCTGATTGGGCAGATGTGATAATGCTTCTTTTGCCCGATACTGATCAAGCAGCAATATATGAAGAACATATCGCTCCAAATTTGAAAGCTGGAGACGCCATTGCCTTTGCTCATGGCTTTAATATCCGTTTTGACCTAATTACACCTCCAGATGATGTAGACGTCATAATGATTGCACCTAAAGGACCTGGCCACTTAGTGCGCAGGACATATGTTGAAGGTGGTGGTGTGCCCTGTCTTATTGCTGTCGAGCAGAACCCGACAGGTGGGGCGAAAGACCTAGCAATGGCTTATGCAGATGGACTTGGGGGAGCTAGAGCAGGAATTATCGAAACGACTTTCACTGAAGAGTGTGAAACGGATCTTTTCGGAGAGCAGGTAGTGCTTTGCGGCGGGGTTACAGAGTTAGTTAGAAGTGCTTTTGACACACTTGTTGATGCTGGATATCAGCCAGAGATTTGTTATTTCGAGTGCCTTCACGAATTAAAGTTAATTGTAGACCTCATGTATGAACAAGGCATAGGAGGTATGCGTTATTCAGTTTCTGATACAGCCGAGTACGGTGATTTAACTCGTGGTCCTCGAGTGGTCGATGATCATGTGAGAGAAACAATGAAACAGGTTTTAGATGAGATTCAATCTGGAGCTTTTGCGGAAGAATGGGTGGCTGAAGCACATTCTGGCAGGGAGAATTTTTATGCTTTGGAAGAAAAGGGACGCCAACATCGAATTGAGCAAGTTGGTTCTAAACTTCGCGACATGATGCCTTGGATAAGTGCTGGCAAAGTATCGGTTCAAGACGCATCAGGTGGCCAAGGCTAAAAACTCACTCTAAGTTGAAAAAGTGAGAGAAGACGAAAATGACTGGGAGCAACTCAGCCGTCGTGCGGCTTTTGCTTCCCATAGGCTGATTGGTTGGATTTACTGGGATCCTAGAGCCATCGCCAATTATCAAGCGCTTGGTGTTCCTGATGGATTTGGTTATTACGTATCTACTCGTGCAGCTACTCTTGGAGAAGCTGGGAATAAAGCGGTAGCTGCAGCTTTTTACTCGATACACCCAGATTTCATTGCAGCAAGCCTTGACAACTGCCGTAAACATACCACTTTCGAAAAGGCGGCAGCGGCGAGAGACGCTGCAGTCGCTCCAGGTTTAAAGGAATTAACACCAGAAATATGTGAACCATTAGCAGCTATGTCTCGCAAACTTTGGAAAGCAGCTGAAGAGCTTCCTTTATCTGGACGCGCTTTATTTGCATCATTACTGGATTGGCCACGCCACGAGGACCCGCTTACATCAGCTTGGTTAGCAGTTAATGCCATAAGGGAGTGGCGCGGCGACACTCATTGGTCAATCTTGGTAAGTGAAAATATAGACGGCACAATGGCGGGCATACTAGACAATGCCAAGCATAATTACGACGATCAATGGCTTCCGCGTAGTCGAGGAGCAGATGACGATGCAATAAGTGCCGCTTTTAAAAAATTGACGGAACGTGGTTTAGCAGATGGCGAGAGAGTTACTTCTAAAGGCTTGGAATATAGAGAGAGTCTTGAAAGAAAACTTAACAACATAGCAAGCTCAGCATGGCGAAACCTTGGAATTGACCAAACGACTAATTTTCTTGAATTAATCGAACCAGTTGGTTCGCGCTACATGAATCACATTGACAACACAGCCGGATCAAATTGGATGCCAGCTGGACGAGAGGCTAAGAGTAAATAGTAATAGTCAGCTCATACGCTGAACGATCATCGCCATGCCTTGTCCGCCTCCAACACACATAGTTTCAAGTCCAAATTCTTTATCAGAGTCCTCTAGGCCGTTAATCAACGTAGTCATTATTCGAGCACCTGTCATTCCAAATGGATGACCTAAGGCTATAGCTCCGCCATTTACGTTTAATTTGTCATGATCTATTCCAGTTTCTTCTGCAGAAGGAATAACTTGCGCTGCGAAAGCTTCGTTTATCTCTACGAGATCAATATCAGTAATTGACATTCCGGCCCTCTGCAATGTTTGGTTTATTGCATCAACTGGACCTAACCCCATAACTTCGGGATTCAGCGCAGAGACTCCAGAAGCCACAATTTTCGCTAGTGGAGTGACTCCTAATTCTGAAGCTTTTTCTTCACTCATTACAACTACGGCGGCAGCACCATCATTCAAAGGACAAGCATTGCCAGCAGTAACAGTTCCATCAGGACGGAAAACAGGGTTCAATTGTGAAACACTTTCATAAGTTGTTCCAGCTCTTATTCCATCGTCAGCGGTAACCACAGTGCCGTCTGGAGTTGTGTAGGGAGTGATCTCACGTTCAAAGAAACCTCGAGCCGCAGCAGCCTCAGCGCGATTTTGAGAGCGCACACCCCATTCATCCTGGTCTTCACGAGAAACACCTTTGCTTTGGGCAACGTTCTCGGCAGTTTGACCCATTGCTATATAAACATCAGGTAGACCTTGAGGCGGAGTCCAAGTTTCCACTCCTTCCCCGGTTCTTTCAGCTGTTCGGGTCTCCGCATCCTTAAAGGAATCATTATGTGGTCCAGTATCGGAAGCTCCAAATTGATAACGGCTAACACATTCGACACCTCCTGCAACAAATATGTCTCCCTCTCCAGCTTTTATGGCGTGGAAGGCCATACGGATTGTTTGTAACGATGATGAACAGTATCGATTTACTGTCACTCCAGGGGCATCTATTCCAGCTAGAAGGCTTGATATGCGTGCAATGTTATAACCCTGTTCTCCACCTGGTTGCCCAGTTCCCCAAAGGACGTCTTCAACCAAGTCAGTTTGAATTTGTGGGACTTTAGAAAGAACGTCTTTGATTATAAAAGCTGACATGTCATCAGGTCTGACTTCTGCAAGGCTGCCTTTATTTGCTCTACCTATAGGAGTTCTTGAAGTTGCTACTATTACGGCATCCGTCATGATTAACCTCTCATTTAGTTATCGAATCTGCCGAGATCCTAACCGCCAGAAATAGACCTTGTTTATTTTTGTGTAAAAACTTTAATTCATTAGCTTCACTAGAGTCAGCCCATCACCAATCGAGAGCATCACAGAAGAAACCCTTTTGTCTTTAGCTATGTAATCATTAAAGGTTCGCATAGAAACAGTGTCATCGTCAGAAATCTCTTTATCGATCACTCTGCCCGACCACAAAACGTTGTCGACCGCTATCAGACCATGGTCTGACAATCGGGTGACAATTTCTTCGTAGTATTCGATGTAACCGCCCTTATCTGCATCTATGAAAGCAAAGTCAATTTTTTTATTGTCAGGCAAATTGGCCAGAGTTTCCTTTGCGGGTGCAATAACAAGTTCGATCTTTTCAGCAACTCCAGCTTCTTCCCAGTATCTTTTAGCTATAGAAGTCCATTCTTCGGAAACATCGCAACATAATAGTTTTGCACCCTCTGGTAAGGCTTTGGCAATAGCCAAAGATGAATAACCTGTAAAAGTCCCTACCTCAACAGCAAAATCAGGTCGAATTGCAGCAACTAACATATAAAGAAAAACACCTTGATCTTGTGCAATTTGCATAGCAGAGACTTTTCCTAACTCATTCGTAGTCTCTATTAGGGATTTTTGAGTTTCATCAGGTTGTGAAGTGTGATCCAAGATGTATTCAAAAAGTTTTTCATCAAGAAAAAAAGAACGACGGTGAATCTTTTCGTCTGAAATGTTCGAATTATTCTGCATATAGTTTTCTATCCTTGATATTTACGAATAATGAATTACTAAAGTAGTAAATGAAGAGGTTAGCTAAGAACTTTTGAGCATCCTCTAAATGGGCCTAAGGGAGAGTAATGACAAAAATAGATCCACAAGAGCAATGGAAATTGTTTATAGGTGGTGAATGGGTTGAAACTGCAGGAACATATCCAGTGGTTAATCCTTATACGACAGAGATAGTGGGTCATGCACCAGAGGCGACTCTAAGTGAGGCGGTTGATGCAATGACAGCCGCACGAGAAGCATTAGCCGGATGGAAAAATACATCGATTGATGAGAGATGTTATTTACTCGGGAAACTTGCAGATGTGCTTGAAGAAAAAACTCCAGAATGGGTTGATTTAGTTCAGGCGGAGACTGGATCTACCATAAATATTACAGAAACCCTTCAAGTCGCAGGAGGGTTTATCGATCGTTTTCGGTATTACTCGAAACCACAATGTATAGATTCATCTGAACTTCCTGTTAAACAAGGTGCGACTGCTCTTGGGCCTGCAGGTCTTGTAGCAGCATCTGTATACCACCAGCCAGTTGGGGTTGTTTTATGTATCACGCCGTACAATTTTCCTCTTACCAATGTGGCAGGGAAAATAGCACCAGCTTTAGCGATGGGTAATACCTGCATTATAAAACCTGCCCCCCAGGACCCACTTGGTATTTTGAGATTGGGTGAAGCCATAAATGAAGCTGGTTTCCCACCAGGCGTTATAAATATAGTCACGTCTTCTGGTTCGGAAGTCCCAGCGGCGATGGTCGCATCAAAAGACGTAAACATGGTCAGCTTTACGGGCTCAACTTCTGTTGGAAAATCGATCTATGAAAGTGGAGCATCTACTATGACGCGTGTCCTTATGGAGTTAGGCGGAAAGGGTGCTCTAATTATGACTGAAGACGCCAGCATTGATGCAGCTATGGGTGCCATAGCAAGTGTTTGGGGTTTTCACAGTGGGCAGATTTGTACTGCCCCAACGCGAGTCATCTGTCATCAAAATATTTACGACCAAACAGTTGAGACTCTCTCGGCTATAGCGGGGATGCTTAAAATCGGAGACCCGAGAGAACGTGATACTTTAGTGGGCCCTTTGATTTCAGAGCAGCAGAGAGACAACGTTGAGAATTTCATTTCATCTGGTGTCGAGTCAGGTGCAAAATTGGTTTGTGGCGGTCAAAGGCCTGAAGAGCAGGGTTATTTCGTAGCGCCCACACTTCTAGCAGACTGCACAACTGACATGCACGTTGTTCGTGAAGAGGCTTTTGGGCCAGTTGTTGTAGTTATGCCATATGACGACGACGTACAAGCGATCGAAATGGCCAACGATTCTGATTATGGACTATTTAGTTATGTTTATGCGGGCGACACTGCTAGAGCTCACCAGATAGCTAAGAGTTTGGAAAGTGGAAATGTTGCCCTTAACAGCATTCAACCGCACATGGAAGCACCTTTTGGGGGATTCAAGATGTCTGGAATAGGTAGAGACCGAGGTGTATGGGGTTTAAAGGCGTACAGCGAACTCCAGGCTATTTCTTGGTTGGCATAATTTATAAATCTTTTGAATGCTTTGAGAAGCTATGGTCACTATTGTAACTATTGAAGAAAAGGGGAAATAATGCTTGTAGTAGGAAGCGAAGCACCAGAATTTTCAGCACTTGATCAAGATGGAAACACACTATCTTTGGCTGATTTTTCAGGAAGCTGGGTTTTGTTTTGGTGGTATGCAAAAGCATCGACACCTGGTTGAACGATTCAAGGCCAGGGGCTCCGTGATAGAGCCTCAGAATTTTCAGATCTAGGAGCTGTAATAGTCGGTGCTAGTTTCGACTCAGTGGAAGAACAAAAGAAATTTGCTGAAGAACATAATTTCCTTTTCCCATTAATTTCTGACCCTGAAAGAAAAATAGGTGAGCTTTATGGTGCAGCTAGGCCTGCAGATGACCCTGCTGTAGCTTTTCCTCTAAGAACTAGTTTTTTGATTTCCCCCGAGGGGTTAATTGCCGCTATTTGGGACCAGGACTCAATTACAGATTTTCAGACCCATGGTGATGAAGTTTTGACAGCAATTCGTTCACAAAGTTGAGAGTGTGCTGGTTTGATTCTTCCATTAGAAGGACTTTCCGTAGTCGAAGGCTCAGCTTTTGTCGCTGCTCCTTCAGGAGGAATGACGTTAGCCCAGATGGGCGCCGAAGTCATCAGGTTTGATCAACTGGGTGGAGGAATTGACTATCGACGTTGGCCTCTTACCGAAGATGGTGTGAGTCTTTATTGGAATGGTTTGAACCGTGGAAAGAAATCAGTTGTAGCAGATTTACGAGCGCCAGAGATACAGGTTTTGTTATCGGAGCTGATAGCTGCTTCAGGAAACTTTTTAACCAATTTTCCTGCAAGAGGCTGGCTTAGTTATGAAAAACTTTCCGAAAAAAGACCAGATTTAGTGATGCTAGCTATTACAGGAAGCCATGACGGAACAACCGCTGTGGATTACACGATTAACTGTGCAGTTGGGATTCCGTCGATAACTGGTCATGTGGACGATCCTCGTCCTGTTAATCATTCACTGCCTGCATGGGATCTCATCTGTGGTCAAACCGCAGCATTAGGTATGGTTGCGGCAGATCGGTACAGAACACAAACTGGGGAAGGCCAGTTAGTGAGCCTTGCTTTGTCGGATGTCGCTCTGGCAGCTGTTGCTTGGAGAGGAGACCTGTCCGAAGCTGAATTAGGTGGAGAGGAAAGAAAAAAACTAGGCAATGACCTATATGGTGCTTTCGGAAGAGATTTCCTGAGTCTAGATGGCCGGCATGTAATGGTTGTGGCTATCACCCAAAGGCAATGGGATGGCCTTTTAGAGGCGACGCAGACACAAGGCGAGATATCTTCGTTATCTCAAAGACTCGGCCTTGATTTCACAGATGAAGGGGCGCGTTTTCAAGCAAGAGAAGAACTTGCAGACTTGTTTAATCCGTGGTTTAAAACTTTGACCTTAAAGGAAATTTCCGAACGACTTGATGAACATGGAGTGTGCTGGGGTCCTTACAGGACTTTTAGACAGATGCTCGATGAGGACCCGAGGTGTTCAACGGAAAATCCTATGTTTTCGGAAATTGATCAACCTGGAGTAGGAACACACTTAGTTCCTGGATCACCTTTATCTTTCGGAGGTCCAGAAGTAGACGATCGAAATGCTCTAAAAGCACCGCTGCTAGGAGAACACACCGAACAGGTTTTAGCTGACAACCTAAAACTTAGTTCAGCTGAAATAGGAAATTTGGCGGATCAGGGTCTTATCTCAACAGTTTCATAACTGATTTTTACACTCCGAAAACCACAAGCCGCCAATCAAGAACACTTGATGTCTCAGCACCTTTATTAGAAGAGACCTCTGTTCTAATCGCACTAATTTTTCCAGTATCTAATGATTTTTCTTCCAAGAGAGTGTGCTGGAAAGATAAAACATCCCCTTCATGAACGGGTCCTAAGTGATCACAAGACTGCCAGCCTAAAACAGTAGCGTTTCCTGGCATCAGTCGGTTCAGAGATGCTTGAGCGAGGCCTATAGTGTGACCTCCATATACAAGTCTTTCGCCAGTTGGTGAAGTGCTTGCATCACGGTGAACGGGAGCCTGATTTTGAGTTAGACGGACTAGTTCGATTGCATTGCTTACTGTGTCACACAGATCATCTATTTTCTTTTCTCCAACGTTCCAGTCTGTCTGTTTTTCTATACCTATGGGTGATATATCCCAGGAATGAGGAACTAAAGACTCCCATTGGTCTAATACGATTTCTGTTTCTACTGAGCCGAGATCATCGCTGTGACCAGGAAGGGTTTGAGAATCGCGCGCTTTGAGCATTGCACAGCGTTCATAATCGACCACGATTGAATTATCGTTCACGCAAGTAGTTTTAATTCCAAGCAACGCAAGTCCTCTTGGTGACCTGTCTTCCCTGAGGGTCAAATCCTTTAAACCCTTGATTATCACTTCGGTATGGAGTGTCTCTCCCTCAAAGACGGGTCTTTTGAAAGAAACCCCACGATAGAAAAGATTTGCTATTACCCGTCTTGTAGCAACGGTGCTTTGGCCAATTGAAAAATGCATGATCAATCCGGGGTTCACAACACGCTTTGAGACTCCAGTTATCTTTTCGGCCAATGGAAGACTTAGAGAAGTTGCTAAAGGGTCACCGCAAATTGATTGGTACATAGAAATTTCCCCAGCGGTGATCGTAACATCAGGAGCAGGTGGGAGAATTTGTCCAACTGCCAGATCATCAAAGTACGTTCCGGTAGCTTTTTCATTGCTTGTTATTTCACGATCCATCTAACGACTATGGCACGAGATTCATCTAATGTCATCTTGATAGCAGATGTGTATCACAAATGGTCATTCATGAAGAGAAAGACTATCTGTTTTACAGATAGGTAATTCTCTAATTATTATTGCAAACCTCTGTTCAAAACAGTTTGTATTACCTAAAGTCGCGCGCTCGGAGTAAAACTTCGAAAAGTAGAACGGAGGAGGGCCGGTCTGCATGACTGATATAGCAACGAACTTTTTTATTGATTCAAGAGTTCTAATCTGGATGAAAGACGCCTTGTGTCAAGGCGAGAGCAGTTTGTTTTTTGCACCATTCGCTGAAAGACCTGAAGCACGAGTTAGGCGTGAAGCAAAAGCAAAAGATATTTGTGCTGATTGTGAAGTGCAAGTTGATTGTAAACAATATGCTCGCGACAACAGAGAGTTAGGTTTCTGGGGTGGTGAATCAGAAGCAGAGAGAGCTACTGCAGGATTCGCACCGACAACTCCGATAATAGGACGCAGACAAGTAGCTGCCGACAGAGCTGCTGCCGCTTTGGCAGCAGCAGCAGCAGCAGGACGTTAAACAAAAAAATCAGTTTTTATTAAAGTGAGCTGAAAGAAATATTGGAACGACCCCAACAGCAACACAAATTCCTGTAGTCAACCATGAGCTACCAGATAGATGAACTATCTCAAAATAGTCGCGGCCAAATTCACTCAAAAGAACAGACACATAAGATAAACCCATAAATAATGCTAATAATAATTTCCAAAGTTTTATAGGCCTGCTCACAACCAAAAGAATCCCAAGACCAAGACATAGAAGAGTGGCTGTTGCAGCAGTTCTAGCTTCGATCAGTAGAACATCTGAACGCCTAACAATTTCATAGCAGACAAAAGTTGCGATTGCGGCAGAGATACCAGCAGGGATTGAGTAACGAAGGACTCTTCTTAGGAAACCAGGTTTGACGAGTGAGCTATCGGGAGCCAAAGCTAAGAAGAAACCAGGAAGGCCTATAGAAAAGGTTCCTATAAGTGTTAATTGTTTAGGTCGAAAAGGAAAAGGAACACCGATTATTCCTACAAGCGCTGTTAATAGAACAGCGTAAGTTGCCTTTGTGATGAAAAGATTAGAAACCCTCTCAATATTATTAATCACTCTCCGGCCTTCTTTAAGAACGCGCGGTAATATTTTGAATTGATTATCAAGCAACACCAACTGAGCTACAGCTCTACTAGCCGAACTCCCTGACCCCATAGCTATGCCCATATCAGAATCTTTCAAGGCGAGAACATCGTTGACACCATCACCAGTCATAGCAACGGTGTGGCCATTGTTTTGAAGAGATGAAACCATTGCTCTTTTCTGGTGAGGTGTAACACGTCCAAAAATTGACGTACTTTCAATTATTTCATCTATGTTCTGATTTTCTGCTAACTCTCTGGCGTCTAAAACATCTGCATTAATTGAAATTCCAGCTTTTTTTGCTACAGAAGCAACTGTCGCAGGGTGATCGCCCGAAATGACTTTTAATTGAATGCCCTGATCTTGAAGGTAGCTAAGAATCTCCTGAGCATCATCTCGCAAAGTATCTTCTAGAAAAATAAGACAGACTGGATTTCGATTTAATGGCAGTTCATCTGTCTTGTCAACAGAATCGTCTGATCTGGTAAGAACTAAAACACGCTTCCCTTCATTCGCTAAGATTTCGACACGAGTACGATTTTCTTGGTCGCTTTCTTTGAGGAGAATTTCGGGTGCCCCCAAATAAAACAACCCATTTTCACCGAAGTCGCACATAGACCATTTACGCATTGAGGAAAAGGCGACTGAGTCAATGAGAGGCCATTCAGGATCTTTAAATTGTTCACCTAGAGCAGCGAGCGTAGCGTTCGGTGAAGGGTCGGCAGCTACCATCGCTCCCAGCACCTCAGAAGGGTCAGTGTCATCGAGAGTCTCAAAACCCGTATAGGAAATTTTACCAGTTGTAATAGTTCCAGTTTTGTCCAGGCACAATACATCGACACGAGCCAGCATCTCAACTGATGCCAGCTCTTTGCATAAAGCCCTATGCCTGGCTAAAGCGACCACACCAGTGATAAAGGAAAGACTCGTAAGTAGTACAAGTCCATCAGGAACCATTGCAACTGCTGAGGCTACGGTTCCACGTAAAGCTTCCTCCCAAAGATCTTCAGTAACTAAAAGCCTGAGAAGTAAAAGACCTACAGAGGGAGGAATGATTATAATTAACCAACGCAGAATCGTGTCGACTCCAGAACGCAGTTCACTATCGACAAGTCTGAAACGTCGAGCTTCTTCAGCCAGAGCGACTGCATAAGAGTCAACACCTATACGTGTAGCCCTGTAATGAGCAAAACCAGCTGACACAAAACTTCCAGACAAAACCTCATCTTGAATATTTTTTTCTACCGGTTCAGATTCACCAGTTAGCAGAGATTCATCGACTTCTAAACCAGCAGAATGTGTTAAATCGCCATCTACAACTATTTGGTCACCTGGTTGAATCTCAATCAGGTCATCAAGTACAACTTCAGAAATATTAATTTCCTTAACAGTCCCTTCACGAATCACGCGTGCTTTAGGAGCTGACAGAACAGCTAACTCCGTCAAGGTTTTTCGAGCTTTTAGTTCTTGAAAAATCCCGATAATGCTGTTTGAGAAAATAACTCCTGCAAACAAAGCATCACCAGGGAAACCTGCCACCAATATGAGAACGAGAAGAGTCCCCATAATCCCATTGACTGGAGTTAAAACATTTGCTCTCAATATTTGCTTAGTGGTACGAACAGGAGCGTCAGGGACGTTATTGACCTGACCTTTTTCTATCCGTTCAGCAACTTCAGCCTCCGTTAGGCCTAGTACGGTCTCGGGAGAGTTATCAGGACTCATAGATAAATATTAGGTTAGAGGGCTGCTATTTGATTGTTCAAAGTGGTAACCATCTGTAGACATTGTCAGCCTATGGCGTTCTCCGGGCATATCAGGATCGGTTTTCTCATAACCTGCGTCTCCAAACCACATTGCTACTGGCCCTTTCGCTGATTGAGCTATATGAGTTTCATAGAAAATTGGATCCTTGGCATCAAGGTCATTTAAAGCATCTTCAACATTTGTAAAAGAAATAAGATGATTCAAGGTCACCCAAGTAGGTGGTGCTAGTTCTATCTCACCGGCATCACGTAAATTGATGGCTTCATGAGGACGAAACCAACCATGTTCAATGATTTCAGAATCATCAATGGTGACTTCATCGCCATCCAGCAGCTTTGTTGCAAAAAAGTATGTAGAAAATCTTTTAGGAGTTATAGCTGGTGGAACCCAATGCGAAAACCAAAACAAGTTTTCTTGAGAAACAGAAATCGCTGCTTCTTCGAAAGTCTCTCTTGTAGCAGCACTAGTTGCTGTTGCCAATTCATCAAGAGATCCATCTGAATTAATAACCTTGTCAGTTTCGTCAATTTTTCCACCAGGGAAAACCCACATACCTCCAAAAGCAACTTTGGAGTTCTTTCGAAGCATTAGGAGTTCAATACCGGATTCTGAATCTCTCATTATTACAACAGTTGCAGCAGGTATTAGATTGCTCGTTCCTCGCTCTTCATGTTCTGATTCCCATTTTTTGTAACGACTTTCATCACGATTATCTATCAATGAAAGTCACTCTTCTTCTAAGTTGTCTTTAGTGAGATCGCCAAAAGGAGATCTATCAAACCAAAGAGTTTCTTCGACGAGTTTTCTGCTTTTCCAACCTAAGTCTGACTGGATCAGTTCATGTCTATATTTTCCACCTACAAACCAGATTTCTCCTCCTTTTAGACGCATTGGATTATTGAAAAGAGCAAGAACATCAGCTTTGTTTCCTTCTTTCTCTAACACTTCGATGTTGGTGACGAGATGTTGAGACATTTCAAACATGTCTAAAGCCTTTGATAAAAAAGAAACGGTTTCCTCTAAATTACCGACTGAACCTCCCGAAGATGAGTAATCGATGTGAGCATCTGTTGTGAACAAGGTTCTATAAAGATCCCAATCTC
The DNA here is from genome assembly GCA_002699555.1 of Dehalococcoidia bacterium. Taxonomy (GTDB): domain Bacteria; phylum Actinomycetota; class Acidimicrobiia; order Acidimicrobiales; family MedAcidi-G1; genus MedAcidi-G1. The sequence continues at coordinate 21,785 of PABN01000042.1, read as the reverse complement.
GAGTATCCACAGCACGTGCGTATCGCGAAAAAAAATCTGTTATCTCAATCCTGTTAACAACATCTTCAATGTCCATAAGACCGCTTTCCACTAATAGGAATTAAAACTCCTCGAAAACTTAAAACCTTTCTCTGTTATAGCAGTAAAACTTATTTGACATGATGTTCTGCAAAGCTCTCCATTCCATCCATCCAAGAAATTTTACATGGTCCAGTAATTGATTTTCTGAAACTTGGATCTGCTGCACCTCCTGATTGGCTACCTGGCACATTTTCGTATATCAGTTGTGGTGTTTTACCCAAGAGAGAACCGAAAAAAGCACACCACTCTTCAGCAGTTACAACTTCATCTCCGCACCAGTTCACGATGGTAGAGGGGGTTGAAGCGGCTTCAAGAAGATATGAGACCTGCTGGGCTAGATCTGTCTCATGGATGGGACTATAAGGAGAAGGAGCTGAATCTCTGAGTACTATCGGTTTATCGGCAGCTATTGCTGCACAGTGATATTTTGGAAGACCCCCATTATCGCCATAGCTTGCATTGATTCGAGCGATAGTAGTGGGAAGTTCAAGAACCCTAGACATGGTTCTAGCAACAGCCTCTTGGCTTATTTTAGAGATTCCATATGTAGGAGAATGGGTAACAGTTGAATCACCTATTGGATCACTTTCATGGTAGAGATGCCAAGGGTTTTCATTGGGTTTGTAAACAGAGTTAGTTGAAGCTATCAATACTGATTTTGCATGGCAACAATGTTGCATCAAGATCCCCGTTGCTTCAGCATTATTCGAAATTGCCAAATCATAATCAGCTTCTGGACCTTGAAAAACTGCGAAATGAACTACATGATCGAAATCGGTTGGGAGAGTTCCGTAGTCTTTCGAATTTAAATCGAGAGTAAAAGTGCGGACGCCCAGTCCCTCTAACCGTTCTTTTTTTTGTTCATCAGTAAAACGAGCAACTCCCCAAACCTCGTTTTTTTCTGCCAAGAATCGAGCTAACGGAAAGCCAATTTGGCCAGTTGCACCTGTTACGAGAATTTTTTTATCTGATAGCATTCTCCGACGATAGGCCGATTAGGCGATCTCCGATAGTGTCGCCGCATAACTTTTGTTAAAAAATATTCAAGGAGGAAAAGTGGCTGGTCATCTTTCAGGTAAAAACATTGCAGTAACAGGAGCCGGAAATGGAATTGGACGTTCTGTCGCCATTCTCTGCGCAAAAGAAGGAGCAAATGTAGTTGTTGCTGACTACGGAGTGGAGCTAGATGGTTCTGCCCCTTCAAGCGCTGTGGCTGATGAGGTAGTGAATCAAATTAAGGAATCAGGTGGAAACGCAATTGCTGTAGCTGGTGATGTTTCAGAATCAGAAGTAGGCCAACGAATAGTTGAAACCGCTATTGAAGCCTGGGGGCGAATCGACGGAGTTGCATGCGCTGCAGGAATTCTGCGCGAAAGAATGCTGTTTAATATGACAGATGAAGAATTCGACGATGTCGTGAGAGTCCATCTCAGAGGTCATTTCAATGTGTACAGAGCAGCCTCTGCTGTAATGCGTAAACAAGAAGGAGGGGGAAGTATCCTTGGTTTTACCTCAGGAGCTTTTGTTGCTTCAACAGCTCAACCAAACTATTCAGCCGCAAAAGGCGGAGTCATATCTCTTACAAAAAGTGCAGCTTTCGCTCTAAAGAGATATGGAGTGAATGCAAACTGTATAGCACCTGCTGCAATGACCCGAATGTCAGAAAATGTTCCTTTTGAAATAGAAGCAGGAGCACCAGAAGATATTGCACCACTAGCAGCATTTTTGCTGTCAGATGCAGCTAAAGATATAACAGCACAGATATATACATGCACGGGAAAGCGAATAGCGGTATGGAATCAACCTGCTGAAATAAGGGAAATGACTGCTAACGACGGAGAAGCTTTTACATTCGAGGAAATAGTTGAACGATTAAATACTGATATAGGAGTTGAAGAACTCCCATTGTTTGCAGATTTGGAGAGACGGATGAAAGAAATGGCTGAAAAGACAGAACAGGGCAATGCTTAGTTGATCTAAGATCTGATTATGGCAACTAAAAACCCTCCAAATTATGTCGAAAGCCACCATCTCTTAGAAGAGAAGGTAGTGGTTGTAACCGCTGCTGCGGGAACTGGAATTGGTTCCGCAGTGGCACGACGCTGCATTGAAGAAGGAGCCACTGTAATTATTTCCGATGTTCATGAAAAAAGACTTGAGGCCACCTGTGATGCATTAGGCCAGATCAATGGAGAGAGACCTCTTTCAATTGTGTGTGATGTAACAAAAGAACAACAAGTGCAAAATTTGTTTGACAAAACAATAGAAGAATACGGACAACTCGATGTCTTAATCAATAATGCAGGTTTAGGAGCTCAAAGCCTGTTAGTCGAAATGAATGATGAAGAATGGTCGCGAGTAATTGATGTGACACTAAATGGAACAATGCGCTGCACAAGAGCTGCATTGAAAAAAATGCAAGAGAAAAACGCAGGCGTGATAGTAAACAATGCTTCGGTTTTAGGATGGCGTGCACAAGCAGGCCAGTCTCACTACGCGGCAGCAAAAGCAGGTGTCATGGCGCTTACACGATGTGTTGCTATCGAAGCAGCAGAATATGACATACGAGTTAATTGTGTAGCACCGAGTTTGGCTATGCATCCAAACCTTGCAAAATCCAGCAACCAAGAGCTAATAGATTCTCTGATAGAGCAAGAAGCCCTAGGCCGCGCTGCGGAACCCTGGGAAGTAGCAAATGTAATGGTTTTTTTAGCTAGCGATTACTCTTCCTACATGACAGGCGAAGTCATTTCAGTTTCAAGCCAGCACCCCTAGATTTTCTTATTTAACTCTCCACTGAGCGTTCATGTCGAAATCAGGCTCAGCTGAGACAACACCAATACGAGCAAGGTCCAATAGATGAGCGAACACAGAACTACCAGCTGCCTTGTGAAGGCTTTCATCAACGTCAGAATATATATCGTTAACTAATTCCTTAACTGTCTTAGGTTCCTTATTAATAGCGGCAATTATTTGAGTAGTACGTTCTTCGCGGTGCTCGATCAGAGAATTAACAAAAGGAAGAGGATCCTCAATAGCGGGACCATGAGTAGGGCGATAAATCATTTCAGAACGTTCAAGAAGGCGGCGTAAATTAGAAAGATAATGAGAGAGATTTCCGTCTGGAGCTGGAATCACAGTCGTTGACCATCCCATAACATGATCGCCAGTAAACAAAGTAGATTCCTCTTCCAAAGAAAAACATAAATGGTTGGATATGTGCCCCGGTGTGTGAAGAGCTTCAAAAGTAAAACCTTCACCTACGACCACATCACCGTTTCCAATTTCAACATCAGGAACAAAATCTGTATCACCTCTACCTTCAAGGTCAGCCTGCTGCGCCTCGTCAAGATCATCAAATGCTTTAGTATCTGCCAGTGGATGTTTTCCGAACCCATATGTCGGAGCTGAAGTTATTTCAGACAGGCTAGTTGCTGCAGGTGAGTGATCAGGGTGTGTGTGTGTCACTAAAATATGACTCACATTTTTGTTTCCTATGGCATCTAAAAGGGCAGCCAGATGCGCATCGTCACGGGGGCCTGGGTCGATTACAGCCAGTTCGCTCCCATCTGGATCTCCAATGATGTAAGTACCTGTTCCGTGATAAGTGAATTTAGAAGGATTTTTTGCAACGACCCTCCTGACCATCGGCGAAACAGATTGCACAATCCCGTAGGTTGGCGATTCTTCAGTAATAAAGGTGGGAGCCATTTTTATTTAAAAATATTAAGAGTTTTCTTCAATATTCGTATTGAAGATTTCTTTCAAATAGAAAGGACTCTCTCCACCTCCATGAACCTCAACAGTGGTTCCAGTCATCCAACGAGCCAAAGGTGAAGCCAGCACCATGCACATATCAGCGATTTCTTCGGGTTTCCCCAGACGCTTCATAGCCAGGTGATTAGCGAGCTTCAAACGTTTTTCGTCATCACCGTAAAAGTCAGACGATTCATCAGTTTCTATCAGTCCAACCGCCAAGGTTAGAACGCGTATTTTTGGGCTCCACTCATGAGCTAAAGTTTTGCTTAAATTATCCAAACCAGCCTTAGCAGCTCCGTAAGCCATCCCTCCAGGATTGGGCCTACTCCCACTGACTGAAGAGATATTTATTATGACACCGTTGCCTTCTTGTTCAGCCATCACAGGGAATACAGATTGGCAGCAGTGCATAGAAGCTAGAAGGTTCAATGAAACAACTTTTTCATTGAACCGAGGTGAAGCATCTGAAGATTCAACTGAAGGGGCGCCTCCAGCATTGTTTATAAGTACATCGATGCGGCCAAATTGTTGAACAACTTCAGAAATAAAAGATTCAACTTTTTCAGGCTCTCTTACATCAGTTTCAAAATAAACAGCTTCTTTGTCAGTCAATTCAGAGAAAATTGGCTTCTCTGGCGCATTGCGCGCACATGTAACAACATTTGCTCCAGCATCTAGAAAAGATTCTGAAATAACTCGTCCAAGACCCCGAGTCCCTCCGGTAACAATTACCGTTTTACCCTCAAAATCAAGGAATTTAGCTTTATCCATAGAGATATTCACACTAGAAGAGTATCTCAGGTCGTTGCATAGCGTGGGTTGCTCTAGCGTTGAAGTTGTGATTGACAAAAAAATGACCGAAAAGGAAGTCATCGAAGAACTATCTGATGGCATGACTATAGGGATAGGTGGTTGGGGGTCACGTCGAAAACCTATGTCTCTGGTTCGGGCAATAGCACGTAGTGATTTGAAAGATCTAACAATTGTTAGTTATGGAGGTCCAGATATAGGTTTGCTCTGTGCTACAGGAAAGATACGTAAAGCTATTTATGGTTTCGTTTCACTTGATTCAATACCCCTAGAACCTCATTTCAGAAACGCCAAACAAGAAGGAACTATCGAAACTAGTGAACTGGATGAAGGTGCTTTTTATTTAGGGTTACTAGCTGCAGCACATCGTATGCCTTTTTATCCAACAAGAGCTGGCATGGGTAGCGACATGCTCATGATGAACCCTGACATAAAGACAATCGAATCTCCCTACAAATCAAGCGATGGGGAAAAAGGTGAAGAATTAGTAGCGATACCTGCTTTAAACCTCGACGTATCACTTATACATATGAACAGAGCTGACTCTCAGGGAAATGGACAATTCTTAGGTCCAGATTTGTATTTTGACGACCTTTTCGCAAAAGCAGCCAAATGTACGTTTATGAGTTGTGAAAAGATAATCCCTACCGAAGACTTTCTGAAAGAAGGAAGTGTCCACACTCTTAAAATTCCAAGATTGTTTGTCAACGGTGTAATAGAAGCGCCAAGAGGAGCTCACTTCACTGAATGTCCTCCCGATTACGATAGAGATGAGGTTTTCCAAAGCGAGTATGCTGCCAGCGCTAAAGATCTCCAAAGTTGGGAAAACTTTAAACAAAAATACTTAGAAGTAGCTAGCCACCAGGAATATCTAAAAGCAGTTGACTCAAGAACTCAATTAGAGGAGAGTCAAAATGGCTAATGATGCAACGATCGATGAAGTATGTGTCACTGCAATTGCTGACAGTTTTCGAGGAGATGGCGAGATCCTATGCAATCCCATAGGGAATATTCCTGTGATAGCAGGACGTTTAGCTAAAGCCACATTTGAACCCGCAATGGTAATGACAGATACAGTCTCTGTTCTGGCTGCAAATACCATTCCTATTGGCGAACCAAATGCAGAAAAATTAGTGGAAGCATGGATGCCGTATAGAGATCTTTTCGACATTGTTTGGTCAGGTCGCCGCCATATAGTAATGGGTGCAAGTCAGATAGATCCGCACGGTAATCAAAATTTTGCTGCAATCGGAGACTGGAAAAAACCTAAAGCTCAACTCCTAGGACTACGCGGAGCTCCAGGAAACCTAGTAAACAACACGACAAGTTATTGGATACCAAATCATTCCACTCGTAGTTTTGTTCAAAAAGTCGACATTGTGTCAGGTCCAGGATATGACAGGGTCTCTAAGCTTTCGAATGAAATACAGCAGAACCACGAAATCCGTAAAGTCGTTTCAAATCTAGGTGTTTTTAATTTCTCAAATTCAGAGAAACGTATGCAGCTAGTTTCTAATCATCCTGATGTGACAGTTGAAGAGATAATTGCCGCTACCGGATTTGAATTGCTAGTACCAGACAAAATTGAAGAGACCCGAATGCCTACAAAAGAAGAACTAAAACTCATCAGAGAAGTAATTGATCCGCATGGTTTACGCAAGTCAGAATTTGTTAAAAAATGAGCGATAAGAGATTAAATACGAATTTTTGTGAACTAACTGGAGTTAAATACCCGATAGTTCAAACCGGTATGGGTTGGGTAGCAGGTCCGAGTTTAGTTATAGCTACCTGTCAAGCTGGCGCTCTTGGAATACTCGCAGCCGCAACATTGACTTTTGATGAAATGGTTAACGCAATTGAAGAAATTAGAAAGAATACAGATAACCCTTTTGGCGTTAATCTTAGAACAGACGCCTTTGATATTGAATCACGAGTTGAACATTTAATCGACTCCCAAGTTCCAGTAGCTTCATTTGCACAAGCACCTACGAAACGAATAGTTGAGCGTCTAAAAGAAGCAGGTGTGATAGTTATACCTACCGTTGGGGCAGCGCGACATGCAGAAAAGGTAGCTGAGTTAGGTGTTGATGCAGTTATCGCACAAGGCTCTGAAGGAGGAGGTCATACAGGTATCATTCCGACTTCACTTTTAATACCTCAAGTGATTGACTCAGTCAAAATTCCTGTAATTGCAGCAGGAGGATTTACAGACGGAAGAGGACTAGCAGCTGCTTTGGCATGGGGGGCTTCTGGAATAGCAATGGGAACTAGATTTCTTTTAACAAGTGAAAGTGAAGTTCCTGAGAATGTAAAAAATGTGTATCTTTCGACTTCATCAACCCAGACAGTCGTTACTAAAGCAATTGATGGTGCACCACAAAGAGTTATCTCCAACAAAATGGTTGAAAGACTTGAAAAGGCTCGTTTACTCGCTTTCCCCATAGCTCTAGTAAATGCTTTACGTTTTAGACGACTCTCCGGCACAACCCTTAAAAGCCTGATAACTGAAGGTTTAAGAATGAAAAAAACTCAGAAATTAACCTGGAGTCAAGTGGCCCTTGCAGCCAATGCCCCGATGTTGACAAAAGCGACAATGGTGGATGGCCATTTAGAGGTTGGGATCTTACCCACAGGTCAAGGAGTTGGATCAATAAATGAATTACCCAGTAGTGAAGAGCTGGTGAGAAGAATTGTTGAAGAAGCCATGAGTTCACTTGACCGGTTTGGGAAAAGTTGAAGATGGATTTAGACCCAACAAGAGAACAAAAAGAATTTCGTATCGAAGTAAGAAACTGGCTCAAAGAAAATATTCCTAAAACCTCCTTACCTTCGATGGACACCCAAGAAGGTTTTGAACTTCACAGAGAATGGGAAAAAAAACTTTTTGAAAACGGATGGTCGGTTGTTACATGGCCAGAAAAGTATGGAGGAAGAAATTTAGGTATACCCGAATGGCTCATTTTTGAAGAAGAGTATTATCACTCAGGCGCTCCGGGACGTGTTAATACAAATGGGATTAATCTATTGGCACCTGCCCTGTTTGATTACGGCACTGATGAGCAGAAAAATCGTTTTTTGCAAACGATGGCATCCGGAGAAGAAATCTGGGCACAAGGATGGTCAGAGCCAGATGCTGGAAGTGATTTAGCCTCAATAAAAACAAAAGCGCAAAAAGATGATGAATGGTTTGTAATTAACGGTCAGAAAACATGGTGCTCCCGTGGGGCATGGGCGGATTGGATATTTTGCATCGTTAGAACTGATCCAGATTCTGAAAGGCATCAGGGTTTGTCCTACCTGCTTGTACCAGCTGACTCAGAAGGCTTAGAACGCAGACCAGTCAAACGTCTTGACGGTGAACCTGCATTTGCTGAAATATTCTTTGATGATTGCCGTATTCATTCTTCCAACCTTCTAGGTAGAGAAGGAGAAGGTTGGCAAGTTGCAATGTCAACGGCATCTAATGAACGAGGTTTAAACCTAAGAGCACCAGGTCGCTTCACTGCAGCGGCGGAAAGACTCGTCGACCTTCATAGAACAACCGAACCAAAACCGGATCCAACCCTTACGGAAGAAGTCGTTAACTCTTGGATGAGAGCTCACGCTTATCGATGGCAAGCGCAGAGGACCGCAACACGAATCTTGGAGGGGGAGGCACTAAATTCTGAACCTTCAATAATGAAGGTCTTCTGGTCAGAATTAGATGTAGAACTCCACGCCACTGCTCTGCGAATCTTAAGAGATCGTTCTGACCTGATAACAGACTGGATCGATGCAAGCTCTGAGAATGAATGGTTAATGGGTTACCTATTTGCCTTGGCCGGACCAATATACGCAGGAACAAATGAGATTCAGCGAAACATAATCGCTGAAAGAGTTCTCGGATTGCCGAGAAAGTAGGAAGTCAGATGCATTTCGCACCAAGTGAACAACAAGAGCAATTTGCTTCCAATATTGCATCCATTTTAGAAAAAGAGTGCTCTTCAGAAGCACTTCAATCGGCTGGTGAAACATCATCAGGGTGCATTCATGGATTATGGGAAACACTTTCTGAAACAGGACTTATGGGAATTGCTATACCCGAAAAACTCGGTGGTTTAGGTATGGGTAGTTCTGACTTGATTTTTATTTTAGAAGAATTTGGGCGCTCCGCTTGCTCTGAGCCTGTAGCCGAACATGCAGCAGTAGCGGCACCTTTAATTGCGAGGTGGGCACAAAATGAAATGGCTCAAGAAATATTAGAAGAATCATCAACTGGTTTAAGAAAATTGACTGTTGGCGCACCAATGGATGGACGAGTTGTTTCTGTTGAAAAATCTGACATGATTTTACTCAATAAAGAAAATGAGCTTCATGTAGTTTCAACAAAGGAAATCTTGCATACTCCCATGGCTTCGATCGACCCGCGTTATAAAACCAGTGTTATTGAATGGTCACCCTCTTCACAAACGCTTATTTCGGAAAATCCGGATGCTATTGAAGATATGACCAACCGTGGAGCGCTATCTGCTGCAGCACAAGCAGTAGGAGTGGCCCAAAAACTTCTAGACATGACAGTAAGTTATGTCTCAGAAAGAAAACAGTTCGGGAAACCAGTTGGAACGAACCAGGCGGTCAAACACCACTGCTCAGATATGGCAATAGCGATCGAGTTTGCTAGGCCATTGGTTCAAGTAGCGAGCTGGGCTATAGACAATGAAAGAAGCCCTACAGAAAATTTCACAGTTTCAGGGGAAGTCTCAGCCGCAAAAGCTTTAGCTAGCGAAGCTGTTGAACTTGCATGCAGGTCAGCTCTTCAATGCCATGGCGCCATCGGCTACACAGTCGAACACGATCTACAGATATGGCTCAAACGCGGATGGACCCTTGCATCCACATGGGGAGACGCACTATTTCACCGTCGACGCTTGAGTAAAATCCTCGCTTTGATTTAACGGAAATCTAAAATATTTTAATTAAACGATATGAAAGATAGACAGATAAAGATGTCAGAAACTGGAAGAGAAACTGGGATACGTTTAGCTGACCGAGTAAGAGATCTTTTGCTGAAAATACACAAGTCAGCACCTACAAGCGAAATGATAGAAAAAGCAATTACACATGTGGATGCAGCGAATGAATCCCTAGGAGAATCAGTTCGACTTAGATGGTACGAAATTGACGAAAAAGACATCGATAACCTCACGAAAGAGCGTTTATACATTGAAGCAAGAGATAACAGCCTGTTCAGAGGAGAAAGAAACCCCTTAGCTCCGCCTATAAAAGTAAGAATCGAAAAGGATAATAAGGGTCAAGATGTGATAGTTGGAGAGTTGGAAACCAACAGATGCAGAGAAGGCCCCGAAGGCCGTGTCCATGGGGGATTCTTAGCTGGACTTTTTGATGATGTGTTAAGCGGTGCAGTCCGACTAGCAGGAGGAGGGCCTGCTGTAACTGGGAAATTAGATATTCGTTACAGAAAAGCTACCCCCATAGATCAACCGCTTCGTTTCGAAGCTCATCTTGAAGACTCAACTGGAAGGCGTATCAAGGCGAAAGCTAAATGTCTTGCAAATGGTGAAGTTACAGCTGAAGCTGAAGCACTTTTTATCAGGATCAAAACAGACTGAAAGTAATGGAAAATCGATCAGAAAAACCAGTTATATGTTTTCTTTGCACCGGAAACGCTGCCCGATCTGTGATGGCAAGAATAATGTTCGAGAAAAGAGCTCCAAACTATGTCGCAGTCGGAGCTGGGACACTTGTCCTTGAAGGACATCCAATGAGTCAAAGAACAAGAAAAGCACTTGAACGTTTTGAATTGTCTGACCTCACTCATAGAAGTTCACAATTTGGAGAAAAACATATAGGAGTAGATCTAGTCGTGGCTATGGAACCAAGTCATATCGAATGGATGAGGAGAAATTTTCCAGAAGTCGCATCCCGAACAGCATCACTTCCACGTCTCGTCCGCGATTTACCCAAAGAGGGATCTTTAGTTGAAAGGGTAACGAAATTAAATCTTGCTGAAGTTGAGATCGAGTCTTGGGAAGAAGTGGTCGATCCGGCATCAGGGGATCAAGAAATATTTGATGCTTGCGCCGTTGAAATAAATCGACTGATAAATCAATTAATTGATCGACTCCCTTAATGAAAAGATTTAACACATATCAAAAAAATGGGTTTACGCTAGCGGCAGCTTGTGGCCTAATAGGCATAACCTATGGAGTTTTTGCTGACACTGCCGGGCTCTCACTTTTGCAAGCATCAGCACTTTCCATTCTCACATTTACTGGTGCATCACAGTTCACAGCAGTCTCAGTAATAGACGGTGGAGGCAATCCGGCAGCAGCTGTCAGTAGTGCCCTTTTACTTTCAGCGAGAAATGCACTATACGGGCCTGTGGTAACAAAATCTTTAAATAACGGGAAATTAAAAAAAGCAGTAGCTGCCCATTTCGTGATTGATGAAACCATAGCGATAGCCAGTGCACAAGAAACTAATAAAGACTCTCGAGATTCATTTTGGTTTACAGGAATATGCCTTTTCGTATTTTGGAATATAGGAACAATTTTAGGAGTGTTACTAGGGGGCATCCTTGAAAACCCAGGTTCATGGGGTCTTGATGCTGCTTTTCCAGCAGCATTTGTTGCGTTAATCATTCCACATGTTCTTACGAGAGAAGGAAAGATTACTGCACTAGTAGCTGGAATTGTAACTCTAGTTAGTATTCCACTCACACCAGTGGGCATGCCGATACTTCTAGCGTCTGCAGCTATTTTGCCTGGATTGTTAGCACAACAAAAGAAAAAGAGAACCTTATGACTTGGGGTGCAGTAATCGCATTGTCCGTTGGTAGTTATGCATTCAAACTTTTAGGACTTGTAGCTGGGCAGAGGTTCTCTAAACACCTAGCTCCAGGAACTGCTCTTTTGCCGGCAGCACTTTTCTCAGCCTTAATCGTGATTATGTCTATTTCAGATGACGGCTCATTAGCAGTAGATGCACGACTGGTAGGGGTAGGAATAGGCGGCTTGGCAGTCTGGAAAAAAATGCCCTTCACATTGGTTGTATTGACAGCAATGCTTTCTACAGCCGTTATACGATTAGTTGTGTAATGGGAAAATCGAAAAAAGAACAAAGCATTTATTGTCGTGAGTAGTTTGATTGAATCTAAATATGAAAACGAAGCAATTCCAGATGAATTGATTCCAGAAAATGTTTCACCTTCTGTATACAGAGTTCTATCAAACCCGAGACCCAAATGGAGAGGGCGTTTACACAGAATTGCAGGACCACTAACTCTTATTGCAGGAATATTTCTAGCCTCATCAGCACCAGCAGGACGTGAAAGAATAGGTGCCGTAATTTTTACTGTAGGGGCATTTGCAATGTTCGCGACAAGCGGACTGGTTCATCTTCGACGATGGAAAATATCTCTTCTTGAGATTTTGTTTCGATTAGACCATGCCGCCATATTTTTGATGATTGCATCTGGAGCTTCTTCACTTGCATTGATCGCCATGGATGGGACCCCAGCAAAAGTGATGCTTTGGAGTGTTTGGATTGGAGCAGGGGTGGGAATTCTTCTTAGAGTTTTGCCTTTCCACCCACCTAAAGGGCTGATGAACACATTATTCATAGCTCTCGGATGTCTTCCTTTGGTCGTAGCTCCCAGCCTCTTCAGAGCAATAGACATTTTCCCAGCCTCGTTTATAGTCCTAGAGGGAATCTTTTATATAGGAGGGGCACTTATGCTAGGTGCTCAGTGGCCAAAACTTAAACCTAAAGTTTTTGGATACCACGAAGTTTGGCACTCTTTAGTAGTTTTAGCCGTAGCAGCCCACTTTGGAGCTGTGATATTGATACTGCATTATTAATGCACTATGGAATTCAAGTTAAATTCGCTGGAGAATAATAATTCAATGTTGGAGGTTTGAGATGAAAGGGATTGTTTTTGACGGAGAAGAACTCCGGCTGGTAGAAGGTTTAGAAGTGCGTTCACCAGGAGCAGGGGAAGTTACCGTCAAGATCGTTAACGCTGGAGTTTGTCACAGTGATGTAAGCGTCATAGACGGCACGATCCCATTTCCCACTCCCTTGGTGCTCGGACACGAAGGGGCTGGGGTTGTTACAGAAGTTGGCTCAGCTGTCACTTCAGTTGCTCCAGGCGATCATGTCGTGTTATCGACGTTAGGCCAGTGCGGGGCTTGCCCTTCCTGCGACGCAGGACAACCAACAATGTGTAAATCTACTTTTGGGGCTAGAGACACACCGTTTTCTTTAGATGGTGAACCGTATTACAACTTCGCTAACATCTCTGCTTTTTCAGAAAATGTAGTCGTTAAAGCAAATCAAGCAATTCGTATACCAGAAGACGTGCCTTTGACTGCAGCATCCCTAATCGGATGCGGGGTTCTTACAGGTTCAGGTGCTGTATTTAACCGCGCAAAGGTTAAACCAGGAGAAAGTGTTGCAGTTGTAGGCGTGGGAGGGATTGGTTTGAATGCCATCCAGGCCGCAGCAATAGCTGGCGCTAATCCCATTATTGCGATTGATACAAATTCTGAAAAAGGCGACTTAGCTATAGATTTCGGAGCTACACATTTCATTAATGCAACAGATGTTGATACAAACCAGGAAATTCGTAAAATACGCGCTGATGGAGTCGACTATGTCTTCGAGTGTGTAGGTTCCAAAGCACTGATTGAGGAATCAGTAGGTTATTTGGATTGGGGAGGAACTCTAGTAATACTCGGTGTGCCACCACTCGGCAGCACAGTCGAATTCATGACCGTAGCTGCATATCTAGATGTGACAATTATGGGATGCCGCTACGGGACTTCCAGACCGCAGACGGATGTAACTCGCATTTGCGAACTATACAAGGCAGGTAAATTCAAATTAGACGAACTGGTAAGCCGTGTTTACCCGATGGAAGAAATACACACACTTTTAGAGGATATGCATGAAGGCCGTCTTGCTAGAGGCGTCTTGGATATTTGCCCAATTTAGCCGTATGACTTTTTAAAGTGTTTTCAACAAAAATTAGAACATGTTCGTTAACAATAATTTTTGCGTTGTTGACTCTTAGCTGTGCCAAAACGGAACCAAGTAAACCTGGTCAAGCAAGAACCTGTGAAGAGCTCGTACAAATAGGAAGAAATATTGCTGAATTAGTACTAGAAGAAATAGAAGAAAAAGAACTAAACAAAATTCAAGAACAAGAGTTAAATAAAACCATAAAAAAAATTGAAGACCTAGCACAAACAAAAGATTTTCTCATGAGATCTTCTGAATTGAATTGCAGTGAAGAAGAACTCAGTAAAACAGCGTGTCTTTCTTATCAAGGCTTATCGCAGAAAGCCCGCGGTGATATTACAAGAGAGTATCTGAGACCTTATTTTGAAGCTTGTGGTTAGAAAATATAATAAAGCCTTCACTGTTGCATCACGTAGGCTCTAGATTCGTGTTACGGACATAAGAAAATAGGACAATGACAAAAAATCGAATATCACACAGAATTGCCTCAATATCTGAGTCTGCCACTATGGCAGTAACCAATAAGGCAAGAGTTTTGAGAGAAGCAGGAGAACCAGTAATTGGTTTCGGAGCAGGTGAACCCGATTTCCCGACACCTGACCACATCGTTGAGGCAGCAATTGCAGCTTGCCGTGAACCAGCAAACCACCGTTATGGACCAGCATCTGGCCTTCCAGAATTGAGAGAAGCATTAGTCGGTAAAACTGAACGAGATTCAAAATGGAAACCTGAGACTGCACAAATCCTGATAACAAACGGCGGAAAACATGCTGTTTACAATTCATGTGCCGTATTGATCGATCCTGGAGATGAAGTACTGCTCCCAGCCCCGTATTGGACAACTTACCCCGAGGCCATTGCACTTGCAGGAGGAATCACAGTCGAGGTGCCAACGGATATTCAATCAGAATTCAAAGTCACAGTAGAGCAGTTAGAAGCTGCAACAACACCATCAACAAAAGCTCTCTTTTTCGTCTCACCTTCGAACCCTACAGGCGCCGTATATTCCGCTGAAGAGATAATTGCGATTGGAAAATGGGCGATTGAAAGAGGAGTCTGGATTATTGCAGATGAAATATATGAGCACTTAACTTACGAAGGGCATGAACATCACTCTATTAGAGCCTTAGTGCCTGAAATAGAGGATCAGTGTTTGATAGTAAACGGAGTAGCTAAGACTTATGCAATGACAGGTTGGAGAGTCGGTTGGATGATAGGTCCTACTGATGTTATTTCTGCTGCAAGCAACCTTCAATCTCACGCTACATCAAACGTAGCTAACGTCTCACAAAGGGCGGCATTAGCAGCAGTTAGCGGAGATCTGAAAGATGTCATAAGGATGAGAGAATCTTTTGATCGACGTAGAAGAACCATGACTGAGATGCTGACCAGTATTGAAGGTGTCAAACTTCTAGAAACACAAGGGGCATTTTACGCCTTTCCTGACCTCTCAGCTTTTTATGATCGCGACATAGCAGGCAAAAAGGCACAAAATACTCTTGAACTCGCTGCAATAATTTTAGAAGAGGCAAAAGTAGCTATAGTCCCTGGAGAAGCTTTCGGTTCTCCAGGATATGCAAGACTATCTTTTGCTCTCGGTGACGAAGACTTAGAAGAAGGTCTCACTCGAATTACCCAATTGCTTAATAATTGATTTCATGGCCATAACCAAACCTTGTGGGACATGGGAGTCGGCCATTACATCAGAAATGTTGGTTGGCGGAGCAGTAAGACTTGGCGAAATCATTGCAGACGGAGAAGATGTCTGGTGGTCGGAATCACGACCAGATCAAGGCGGTCGAACAGTCCTTGTTCGTAATGGAATGGACCAAACAGGTCAGGATGTAAACGTCAGAACGCTAGTTCACGAATATGGAGGCAGCGCATGGAGGGTTGCGAACGGAACTCTTGTTTACAGTCAATACTCGGATCAACGTTTATACCGTCTAGGCGGATCAGGTGATTCAATTCCTTTAACTCCTGAACCAGAAACTTTGCAGGGTTACAGATATGCCGATGGTCGAATAACCAACAATGAGCAATGGTATGTATGCGTAAGAGAACTTCACACTGAAAATGGTGAAGAACCCTCAAATGAGATTGTCGCAGTTCCCTTAGACGGATCTCAGCAAATAAAGATTTTAGTTTCAGGGCCTGATTTTGTTTCCTCTCCGAGAATATCGAAAGAAGGTAATCAGATTGCTTGGGTGCAATGGAATCACCCAAACATGCCATGGGATAACACGGAGTTATGCATTGCATCACTAGAAGAAATGGTTATAACCAATCAAAAAGTACTGAAATCGAAAGCAGAGGCTTTCTTCCAACCCGAATGGGATAATCAAGGAAACTTGTATGTAGTAAGTGATCGAAACAACTGGTGGAACCTCTTCCGAGTGGACCAAAGCCTAAAAGAAATGAAACTGACACCACTTACCAATATCGAAGCAGAAATAGGTTTACCCCAATGGGTATTCGGTCAGTCCAGATATGCATTTGTTGGAGATGATATTTGGTTTGCTTATAGGGAACTTGGCACCGATAAGCTCGCAGTCCTTTCACCTGATGGGCGATTAGAACAAATAAAACTTGATGCAACTGAGATTGAGTCTGTAACAAGTTATCAAGATGGAATAGTTGCAACCGTAAGTTCATGGAAGTCTGAATCATCAGTGATGTTTATCAACAGGAAAGAGATGCGCCCTTTAAGTAAAACTCGTGAACTTGGTATAGACGAAAATTGGTTTCCAGTACCAGAAACTTTAACTTATCAAACTTCAGATTCTGAAAAGGCACACGCTCTTTTCTACTCACCGACAAATCCTGAATATGAAATCAGCGAAAAAGAAAACCCACCACTTATAGTTCTCGCCCATGGAGGGCCTACAGGAGCTGCAAGACGCCAACTTCAACTATCCATCGCTTATTGGACAAGTCGAGGATTTGCAGTAGCAGATGTCGATTACCGCGGCTCAACAGGATATGGAAGATCATTTCGACACCGTCTGCATAATAGTTGGGGAGTAGCAGACGTAGACGACTGCGTTGCAGTAGCAAAAAACCTAGTTATTCAAAAAAAAGTAGACAAAAACAAATTAGCTATAAAGGGAGGTAGCGCAGGGGGATTCACAGTCTTAGCAGCTCTAACATTCCACGACACTTTTACTGCAGGAGCAAGCAGATATGGGATTGCAGATTTAGCGATACTTGCAAAAGATACACATAAGTTTGAATCTAGATATTTAGATCGACTTGTAGGAGAATGGCCTAAAGACGAAGAGATTTACAAACAGAGATCACCGATTCATCACATTGAACGGCTAACAACACCAATGGTGATACTCCAAGGACTAGAAGACCCAATCGTTCCACCAAATCAAGC
The DNA here is from genome assembly GCA_002699555.1 of Dehalococcoidia bacterium. GTDB lineage: Bacteria > Actinomycetota > Acidimicrobiia > Acidimicrobiales > MedAcidi-G1 > MedAcidi-G1. Next base: position 4,732 of record PABN01000042.1, on the reverse strand, counting down.
ACACTTAATGGCAAAAAAATTAAACGAAAATGGCATACCCCATTCACTAATAGAATTCCCAGATGAAGGTCATGGATTCAGAAAAGCTCCTAACATCACAAAAGCAATTGAATCAGAGCTAGCTTTTTTTGCCCAGATTTTCAATTTTGAGCCTTTTGATGACCTCCCAAAAATATTGGTTGAAAACAATATTTGAATCAAAATAAAAAAGTTTGCTTACCTTCACCTAATAGCTACTAGAATAAAACTTATGAGAATCAAGAACCTTCTCTTGCTTATGTAGGGCGGACGCATATAAACGCGTTCGTCCGCACCTCCTGAGCCAAAGGCCGGGAGGTTTTTTACTTTTAGAAACAAGAATGAAAATATTTAAACAACGGAGACAAAATAATGAGCACCGATACCGCTAAAGAAAAAGTGGTTATTTTCGATACCACTTTAAGAGATGGTGAACAATCGCCGGGCATTTCTCTTGATGTAGGAGAAAAACTAGAAATAGCGGGCCAACTTGCTCGACTGGGAGTTGATTACATCGAAGCAGGTTTTCCAATTGCAAGCCAAGGTGATTTCGACGCAGTGCATGCAATAGCTTCAAATGTTAGAGGACCAGTAATTTGTGGGCTTTCTCGTACAAGCTACAAAGACATTGACCGTTGTTGGGAAGCAATAGAGCCAGCAGAAAAAAGAAGAATCCATACATTTATAGCTACGAGCCCGACTCACATGGAACACAAACTGAAAATGACACCTGAACAGGTTTTAGCAGAGGCTGCTTCTGCAGTGGGTAGAGCCCGAGAATACACAGATGATGTTGAATTCAGTCCTGAAGATGCATCTAGATCAGATTTCGATTTCATGTGCGACGTACTACAAGCGGCAGTTGATAATGGGGCAGGAACATTAAATATCCCTGACACCGTAGGTTATGCGACACCTCACGAATGGGCCGAGAGGATCACGTTAATAAGAGAAAGAGTTAAAGGAGAGTACATAATCAGTACTCACTGTCATAATGATCTTGGTTTAGCAGTAGCGAATTCGTTAGCAGCTGTTGTCTCTGGAGCTCGACAAGTTGAATGCACGATAAATGGGATTGGAGAAAGAGCAGGAAACGCAGCGATGGAGGAAATAGTTATGACGTTAAGGACGCGTCCTGATATATACCCAAATCTTGAAGTTGGAATTGAAACCGAAGAATTAGCCCGATCAAGTCGGATGGTAAGTCGTCTAACTGGATATCCGGTTCAATACAACAAAGCTGTTGTTGGGAGAAATGCATTCGCACATGAGTCTGGAATACATCAACACGGCGTTCTAAATGAAAGAACTACCTATGAGATAATGGATCCTTCTGCAGTTGGACAAGATGGAAGCAAATTGGTATTAGGAAAACACTCAGGCAGAGCGGCATTCAAAGATGCGCTTTCAAAAATGGGCCTAGACATACAAGGCGACGCGTTGAATAACGCTTTTTCACGATTTAAAGAATTAGCCGACCGGAAAGTGCAACTTAGTGATGCGGATTTAGAGGCATTAGTTGCTGAAGAGATAGGTAGTTCAATTGAGAATTCATTTGAACTGGTGACGCTCGACGTTAAAGGAGGTAACGCCAACACCCCTGAAGCAGAAGTTGTTTTAGAATCAGACGGAGTGCAAATAAATGCGTCGTCTGAAGGTGATGGGATGGTGGATGCTGCATGCACAGCAATAAAAAAAGCAACAGATATAGACGGGCGATTAACTGATTACACCGTTATGTCAGTTACAGGTGGTGTCGACGCGTTGGCAGATGTGGCTCTTTCATTCGAAAGTACAGATGGACTGAAAGTCTCAGGTAGGGGTTTATCTACAGATGTTGTTGAAGCTTCTGCTAGAGCGTTTATCTCAGCTTTAAATAAAGTTGTTCGAGTTAGAAACTCAGGAGAGAATCCAGAAGAAATTGAGCGCCCTGGTCATATCGGGTAGGAAAGATTAGGGTTAAAAATTCTTATGTCAGGTAAAACATTAAGTCAAAAAGTTTGGGAACGGCATGTAGTTCACAGTGATGGAAGCAGTTCTGACCTGCTTTTTATTGACCTGCATCTTGTCCACGAAGTCACTTCGCCACAAGCTTTTGACGGTTTGCGAATAGCAGGTAGAGAAGTTCTCCGTCCCGACTTAACAGTTGCGACTGAGGATCACAATGTTCCTACTGCACAGATAGATCAACCTATAGCAGATCCAATTAGTCGTAAACAAATAGAAACTTTAAGAAATAACTGCTCTGAATTCGGTATACGCCTTTTTTCAATGGGAGATCAGGGTCAAGGAATTGTCCATGTCATAGGACCAGAAATGGGGCTTACACTCCCCGGTATGACCGTCGTTTGCGGCGACAGTCATACCAGTACTCATGGGGCATTTGGAGCGCTTGCATTTGGAATCGGCACAAGTGAAGTCGAACATGTTTTAGCAACACAAACACTTCCTCAAACGGAACCTGGAACCCTAGCAGTGACAGTAGATGGAAATCTTCCTGAAGGGACCACTGCAAAGGATCTGATCCTCGCGATCATCGGAGAATTAGGAACAGGTGGTGGGATAGGAAAAATAATTGAATATAGAGGTGAGGCCATCAGAAATCTTTCAATGGAAGGAAGGATGACTGTCTGCAATATGTCGATCGAGGCTGGGGCTAAAGCAGGATTAATAGCACCAGACGAAACAACTTTCGAATACCTAAAAGGCAGAACCTACAGTCCGAGTGATAATCAATGGGAAGAAGCAATAGAGGACTGGAAATCTTTGGCTACTGACGAAGATGCTAAATTTGATGAGGAAATAGTTTTAGATGGAAATGAAATTTCACCACATGTAACTTGGGGAACAAATCCAGGACAGGTTGCACCAATAAAAGGTCTAGTCCCAGACCCTGAGCAATTTTCTGAACCTTCACAGCAGGAATCAGCAAGAAGAGCACTTGAGTATATGGGGATCACAGCAGGAGAAAAAATCTCTGAAATTCCAGTAGACACAGTTTTTATTGGCTCGTGCACGAATAGTCGTATAGAGGATCTCAGAGAAGCTGCAAAAGTTGCTCAAGGGCAACAAGTTGCAGCTGGAGTCAGGACCCTCGTGGTTCCGGGGTCAGGGTCGGTTAAAGCTCAAGCAGAATCTGAAGGGCTTCATGAAATCTTTCAAGAAGCTGGATTCGACTGGCGCGAGCCTGGATGTTCTATGTGTCTTGCGATGAACCCAGACAAACTTAAAAAAGATGAACGTTGTGCAAGTACAAGCAATCGAAATTTTGAAGGACGTCAAGGTAGAGGGGGTAGAACGCATTTGGTTTCACCCGCGGTAGCAGCAGCTACAGCTATTGCAGGAACTTTTGCCACACCTGAAGACCTAGACAGGAGAGAAGAGAAGTAGTTATGGAACCAGTAGAAATAGTTTTTGGCACAGCGCTTCCTTTAAGCCGCTCTGACGTAGACACGGATCAAATAATTCCAAGCGACTGGCTTAAGCGGGTAGAAAGAACTGGTTTCGACAGAGGGTTGTTCAGCGAATGGAGAGACGATCCTTCTTTTGTGCTTAACGATGAGCGTTTTAGAGAGGCAACAATACTTGTAGCTGGACCAAATTTTGGAACCGGATCCTCTAGAGAGCATGCAGTCTGGGCGATCCAACAATACGGATTCAAAGCAGTGGTATCACCTCGCTTTGCAGATATTTTCAGAAACAACTGCACTAAAAATGGACTTGTCCCAGTTGAGGTACCAGAGCAGATAGGTAAAGATTTACTCCAAGCGATAGAGAACGACCCAGAACTAATTTTGACTGTAGATGTGGCACAACGCACTCTAGAGGTTCCTGATGCAAACATTTCTTGCAGTTTTCCTCTAGAGGAGACAGTGCAAGAGAGATTCTTGAAGGGTCTAGATGATATCGGTATCACAATGAAACATGAAGAAGTGATCCACAAATATCAACAAGACAGACCAGCTTGGCTTCCTTCTATTAGTGTTTAAAAAGAAGTAAAATAAGAAGTCAAAATATGAAAATACTAAGCCTACTAGTCGTCTTGATCTTATTTTCAGTTAATTGTGCAAATGAGACTTCCAGCATCAGTACATCTGGCTACTCCTTAGATACAAATGAAAACTATTCTTCGCCAACAAATTCTTTTGAGAATACGAACTTAACAACAGTTCCGAAAGCGACAGTCAACATAGAGACAATGGAACTGACAAGCGGCTTGATTCCTTTTAAGGCCTGTGAAGAACTACTCAGGTACTTTCAAGACGAAGCTTTAGAAAGAGTTGGACCATACGGACTTGAGGGAATGGGTTGGGGGCCAATAATGCCAATGGCACTCAGAATGGAGGAGTCTTTTGCTGTTGCAGATTCAGGAGCAGTAATGGGAGCTGCACCTGGAATTGACTTTTCAGAAACAAATGTTCAAGAAGCAGGAATAGATGAACCAGATTTTATTAAGACTAATGGAAAAATAATTGCGGTATTACAAGACAACATTTTGAACATAATTGATACGGAATCAAGCTCCTCTCAACCCTTAAGCTCTTTGCGTCTTGATGGGCTCGGATGGGGAAGTGAAATGTTTCTTGCAGGCGAAAGAGTTTGGGTAATGGCACAAACTGACTTGTATTCGTTGTCTCCACTAACTGCACGAATGATTCCCGAGGGTAATTGGGAGCCACATACGACCATTGTCGAAATAGACATCACAGATCCG
>PABN01000041.1 GCA_002699555.1 Dehalococcoidia bacterium | reverse complement strand
GCTGAACTTCGGCGTCTTGCTGAAGAGTATCTCGCTCTTGATCCTGCAGCAAAAAGTAATTCGTTTGTTCTGTGGCTCAAGTCCCAATCACAAAATTTATATGAGATAAATGATGATGCTGTTGAAATTTCGACTTTTCACAGATCTAAAGGTTTGGAATGGCCTGTGGTGCATGTTGCTGGTTTAGAACAGGGGCTTGTCCCGATAGCCCATGCTAAAGACTCGAGTGCGGTCGCTGAAGAACGAAGACTCCTATATGTAGCTCTTACAAGAGCGAAGGATCGTATTCTCTGCTCTTGGGCCAACAACCGACATTTCTCTGGTAACAAAAGGGCAAGAGACCCATCACCGTGGTTATTCAACATTGAACGTGCAATACAAAATTTGGAAAAGCCCCTTACACAAACGGAACAAATAACTAAGGTTAAATCAGCTAGACGAAAGAAAACAAAAAATCACCTACCCGAAACCCAACAGGTGAGAGAGCTCAAAGAATGGCGACTTTCAGTGTCTCGTGCTGCAGATGTGCCGGCCTTCGTAATTTTTAATGATGAGACATTGCTAAACCTTTTAGAGGTCAAACCAACAAACTTAGATGAACTTCTTAAAATAAAAGGAATAGGACCTGTGAAAGCTGAACGTTACGGCAAGGAAATACTTGAACTGGTGTCAAGGCACTACTGACCGTCTTAGTTGCTCCAATTAAAGGAGGCAACTAAGGGTGTGTGGTCGCTAGGTTTCACAAATTTACCTTTTGCGTCTTTATATTTCTCAATCAAATCTTTGTTTTCTTTTTCCAGCATTTTTTCGGGAGTGCGTTCATGCATATCCACTTCAATTGACTCTAAAGATTTAGCTACTACATCAGAAGCCAGTACCAGATCAATTCTTAGCCCCCTTTTATCTCTAAAGGCATTCTTTGGATACTCCCAAAAAGTGTCTGCCTTCTCTTCTGGAAAGCGTTCAATAAAAACGTCTTTCATCCCCAAGTCTTCTAGTTTTTTTATCGCTTCACGAGCCTCAGGACTGATATGTGTTTCTGGCAGATCAAAAGTTTCAGTTAATGTTTTCTTTGATTTCCAATCAAAGTTTGTGTACTCCTGTTTCGGATCCCATTCGTCAAGAATAGGCCGTGGGCAAACGTTGAAGTCTCCAGCTGTGATTACTGGATTCTTTGAGGGGTCTGAGTTTTTTTTCAAATCATCGTGGAGACGATTCAACCAATCAAGTTTGTATTTGTAATGGTCGTCTTCTAATGTTCTTCCGTTCGGTATGTAACAGGAAGCTATCCGAATATTTGAACAAGTTGCCCAAACTATTCTTGCGTCTGGATCAGGGTCTTTCCTCCCATCATCAAATCCTTTTTGCGGATCTTCAATACCGACTCTTGAGACAATAGCAACACCGTTCCATGACTTCTGTCCGTTATGAACAGATTCATAACCGAGCTCTTTAAAAACAGGCTGCGCTTTTTTTTGGAATACTTCATCTTCCATTTTTGTTTCTTGCAGACAAAGCACATCTGGTTGATTTTCTTCGATCCAGAGTTTAACTCTGTGTAATCGGGCATTTAACCCTGCTACGTTCCATGTGACTATGCGCATTGTCATGACATTAGCGCTTAATCAGATGTGAATCCCAGAATTTCATACAACTCTTTAATGGCTTCTTCAGGCTCAACAACTTTTATGGTTGTCATTCCCATAGCTCGTGCTGGCTTCAAGTTGATTCCTAAATCGTCAAGGAAGACACAGTTTTCAGGATTTACATTAAGACGTTCACAAGCAATTTCATAAAATTTTTCTTCTGGTTTTCTACATCCTTCTATGCTTGATTCGACTAAGAGATCAAAAATTTCTACTACGTTTTTTACATCTTGATCTAGATCCTGTTCCTGCATTGGAGTGATGTTATTTGTCAGCATTGCTGTTTTGAATTTGGATGAGCATCTACTCAAAGCCTCTACCATTGACGGTCTTAGTGACCCATGTAACCCTTCTAAGATTCTTTGAGCATCCAATTCGTGACCAAGTGATAACGCTTCCTTTTCAAAAAGAAGAACAAACTCTTCTGGGTTAACTTCTCTCCGCTCAAATTGCGCCCAGGCATTCGTATCAGGATTTGTTGTATTTATTTTTCTAATCGTGTCAGGCGGTAGACCAATCTCATTTTCATATTCTGCGAAAGCTTCAAAAGGGCTCGAAAGGATTACACCTCCGAAATCAAATAAGACTGCTTCAATCACGAAAGCATGTTAATCATTTATTTTGCATCTCGGTTACTTTTATAGCCGATATCCTCTTTTTTCGTGACAGCTCAATTCATTTACACCATGCAAAAGGTAAGTCGTTTTTATCCTCCCGATAGAGAAGTCTTAAAAGATATTTCGCTTTCTTTTTTTCCAGGGGCGAAAATCGGAGTTCTGGGCAATAACGGCTCTGGAAAATCCTCTTTGCTGTCAATAATGTCAGGCCAAGATCAGGACCATGATGGCGAAGCAAGACTAACTGATGGTTTCACTGTGGGGCTTCTTGAACAAGAGCCTGTTTTAAATCAGGAAAAAAACGTATTGGAAAACGTTATGGAAGGAGTCGGGGAAGTTGCCTCTCTCTTGTCCCGATATGACGACATTCTTTCCAGTTGGTCAGATCCAGAAGCAGACTTTGAAAAACTGGGTGAACAGCAAGCGGAAGTTGAACGTCTTATTGAATCTGCCGATGCTTGGGATCTTCAAAGAAATATAGAAATAGCTATGGACGCACTTCGTCTTCCTGACGGTGAATCTGATGTAAATGTATTATCAGGAGGAGAACGTCGTCGTGTAGCTTTGTGCAAGTTACTGCTTTCCAAGCCTGACTTACTTCTTTTGGATGAGCCAACAAACCATTTGGATGCCGAATCGGTTTCCTGGCTTGAAAGAACTCTTCAGGATTATTCAGGGACTGTTGTGGCTGTAACGCACGATAGATATTTCCTTGACAACGTCGCTGGTTGGATATTGGAACTTGATCGTGGAAGAGGGATACCGTATGAGGGAAACTATTCAGGTTGGCTCGATCAAAAAAGCGCAAGGATCGAAGCCGAAGAAAAGTCAGACTCTTCACGAAAACGTACCCTTGAAAGAGAGTTGGAATGGATTCGCATGGCCCCTAAAGCACGCCAAGCGAAAGGAAAAGCTCGACTGGCTTCTTATGACAAACTTATTAATGAGGCGAACGAAGCAGAGAAACGAGATGCAGAACTTCAAATACAGATCCCTGCTAATTCACGTTTAGGAGACCAAGTAATTGAGGTTGAAAATCTTTGTAAAGGTTTTAAAGATCATTTACTGATTGAAGACCTATCTTTTACTCTCCCTCCTGCTGGGATTGTCGGAATCGTTGGAGGAAATGGGGCTGGTAAGACGACATTGTTTAAAATGTTGGTTGCGGCCTTTCAAAACTCTGGATCTGATGATGATCAACCGGATTCCGGTTCAATACAAATTGGTTCAACAGTAGAACTTGGATATGTGGATCAATCAAGAGACTCGTTGGATCCGGATCGAACTGTTTATCAGGAAATAACCGACGATAAGGAGTTTATTTCAGTGGGAAACCGTGAGGTTAATGGAAGGGCTTACGTGGCATCTTTCAATTTTCGAGGATCAGACCAGCAAAAGAAAGTCGGTGAACTTTCTGGAGGTGAAAGAAACCGTGTTCACTTAGCAAAAGTTTTAAAGACCGGTAGTAATGTTTTGCTTCTTGATGAACCTACTAATGACCTCGACGTAGATACTTTAAGAGCTCTTGAGTCAGGTCTTGAAGCCTTTCCAGGGTGTGCAGTCATTATTAGTCATGACCGCTGGTTCTTAGACAGAGTCGCAACTCATGTACTTGCATTTGAAGGAAATTCTCATGTGCGATGGTTTGAAGGAAATTTCAGCGAATATGAAGAGGTGAAAAGGAAAGAATCAGGTGGAGAAAACGTACCCACGCGAGTTCAGTACAAACCTCTATCGCGTGATTAATCAGATATTCCTAAAAGTTCCAATACGAGTCTGGCTCCATTTTCTGGAGAACCAATTTCAGGAGTCAGGGTCAAATCTGGGGAGCTCGGCTCTTCATAAGGGTCGTCAATGCCTGTGAAGCCTTTAATTTCTCCTGATCTAGCTTTTTTGTATAAACCTTTTGGATCGCGCTCTTCGCATGTTTCAATTGGAGTGTCTACAAAAACTTCAAAGAATCGTAAACCAAATCTGTCATGTAGTTCTCTGGCATTTTGACGGTCATCACGGTATGGGCTTATCAAAGGGACTAGTGCAATAAGACCTGCATCAGCGAATAAACGTGCTACCTCTGCAACCCTTCTAACATTTTCATGCCGATCTTCTGCACTAAAATTGAGATCCTGATTAAGACCTAATCTCACGTTGTCGCCATCGAGCAGATAAGAAGGAGATCCAGAAGCAACTATTAGCTTTTCAGCTGCAGAGGCAATTGAAGACTTTCCTGATCCTGAAAGGCCTGTGAACCAAATTGTTGCGCCTGTATATCCAAGAGATGCATGCCGCTCTTCAGGGCTCAGATTATTTGAATGCCAGACGATATTAGGATTTTGATTAGACATATCAACCTGAACCCACAATTATGCCAGCTGCGACCGTGGCATTTGTTGCCTCGTCCATCAGTATGAAAGATCCTGTATTTCGATTTCTTCTGTATTCATCAAAGAACAATGGCTGTGTGCTCCTCAATGAGACTCTTCCTATCTCATTCAGTTTTAGAGATTCAGGTTTCTCATCACGATGCAGGGTATTGACATCAATTCTGTATTGGATGTCACTTACTAATGCTCGAGTTGATCTTGTTGTATGTTTTAAAACTAGTTTCATTCGAGGAACTAGTTCGGTTGACTCTGACATCCAGCAAACCATTGCTTGTAAGTCCTGGTTTACTGAAGGTTGATTATTAGGACGGCATATCATGTCTCCACGAGAAATATCCACGTCGCTCGTTAGTCTCATAGTGACAGACATAGGCCCAAAAGCTTCAGTTATGGGGCCATCATATGAATCTATTGAAGCAACTGTCGATGTGAAACCGCTGGGCAATACCACCACCTCATCACCAGGTTTAAAAACACCTCCGGCTATCGTTCCTGCATAACCTCGGTAATCATGATGTTCTTCATTTTGGGGACGAATTACATATTGAACTGGAAAACGGGCATCTATGTGGTTGCGGTCACTTGCGATATGAACTTCCTCTAGATGGTGCAACAAAGAAGATCCTTCGTACCAAGGCATTTTTGATGACCGTTCAACCACATTGTCTCCATGTAGCGCTGATACTGGGATAAATGAAAGGTCAGGGATGTCAAGTTTCATCGCAAAATTTCTAAACTCTTCCTTAACTGACTGGAATGCTTTTTCGTCATAGTCGATTAAGTCCATCTTGTTTACACATACAACAAGATGCGGAATCCTTAACAATGACGCTAGAAATGCATGCCGTCTCGACTGTTCGACGACTCCGTGCCGGGCGTCTACTAGAACCAAAACCAAATCTGCTGTAGAGGCTCCAGTAACCATGTTGCGTGTGTATTGGATGTGCCCTGGTGTATCCGCAATAATGAACTTCCTTTTAGGGGTGGCGAAGTAACGATATGCAACATCGATTGTTATGCCCTGTTCGCGTTCCGCACGGAGGCCGTCGGTTAAAAGAGCAAGATTGGTATATTCGTTTCCCATTTGCAACGAAGTCGCTTCTACGGATTCGAGCTGGTCTTGGAAAATTGATTTGGTGTCATATAGAAGTCTTCCTATTAGTGTCGATTTTCCATCATCTACACTTCCAGCTGTAGCAAACCTAAGGAATTCCATTAGAAGTAACCTTCTTTTTTTCGGTCTTCCATAGCTGCTTCTGAAACACGGTCATCAGCTCGCGTAGCGCCTCTTTCCGTTATGCGAGTTGAAGAAACCTCTTCGATTATCTGCTTCAAATTTTCTGCTTCAGATTCCACCGCCCCTGTGCAGCTCATATCCCCTACTGTGCGATAACGAATTTTTCGCCTTTCGAGCTCTTCGCCGTCTGCACGAATTACAAAATCTGAATCTGCTAATAACATTCCGTCACGTTGAAAAACTTCTCTTTCGTGGGCGAAGTAAACACTTGGTATTTCAATTGTTTCTCTTTCGATGTACTGCCATACATCTAACTCAGTCCAATTTGAGATTGGAAACACTCTAATATGTTCACCTTGTTTTATTCTTCCGTTATAGAGGTTCCACAGTTCGGGTCTTTGATTTTTGGGGTCCCATTGTCCAAATTCATCTCGGAATGAATAGAAACGTTCTTTAGCCCTTGCTTTTTCTTCGTCTCTTCGAGCCCCTCCGAATAGAGCATCAAACTTATTTTCTTCAATCGAATCCAACAAAGTAGTTGTTTGTAAACGGTTTCGGCTCGCTCTGGGTCCTTTCTCTTCTGTAACTCGACCTTCGTCGATGGATTTCTGGACTGAGGCCACTACAAGTCTCGCTCCTAACTCTTCTATGAGTTGATCCCGGTATTGAATTACCTCAGGAAAATTATGTCCGGTATCTACATGCAGAACCGGAAAAGGCAATCTAGCTGGCCAAAATGCTTTGGAAGCAAGGTGTAGCATCACTATTGAGTCTTTTCCTCCTGAAAACATCAGGCATGGACGTTCAAATTCGGAAGCTACTTCACGAAAGATATGTATAGCTTCTGCTTCTAATAGGTCTAGGTGATTAAGTTCGTATGTGGTGATACTCATTTTATTTCTTCCCAGCAATACGCTTTTTCTCCACCCCATGCTAACCCTCTCCTTCTAAGATGGTCACTCTTGAAGGCAAACAATGAAGATCACCATCTAGCGGAAGATTTGGCCACTCGTGCAGGGCTTTTATTGCTCGAAGAGAGAGAGCTCGGCAAGAACGATGACCCTGAAGCTTTAAAAAAGAAAGGCGATCAGAAATCTCATAATTTTCTAATGCAAGAACTCTCATCGTTACGACCAGGAGATGGAGTTCTCTCGGAAGAAGGATCAGCGGATCCAGTTCATCCAAATCGTAACAATACGGAACGAGTATGGATTATCGACCCACTTGATGGAACAAGAGAGTTCGGTGATACACAGCGTGATGACTGGGCTGTGCACGTAGCACTTGCCGTTGGTGGTCATCCCGTTGTCGGGGCAGTGGCTATTCCTGCTTTGAACTTAACTTTTTCAACTTGTAATAATTTTTCAGAGCCGAATTCATCAATTGAGTCTGAGAAAGTTCGAATAACGGTCAGTAGGTCACGACCACCTCTTGAAGCTTCTAGAGTTGCAGAAAAAATTAATGGAGTATTAATTGAAATGGGTTCAGCTGGAGCAAAGGCAATGGCTGTTGTAAGAGGAATTGCAGACGCGTACATACATTCCGGCGGCCAATACGAATGGGATAACTGCGCTCCAGCTGCTGTAGCTTTAGCTGCTGGGTTGCATGTGTCTCGCCTTGATGGCTCTACTTTGCGTTACAACAATTCTGACCCGTGGTTGCCGGATCTTCTGATTTGCAATCCGGATTTGGCTCTACCGATCTTAGAGATTTTGAATAGTTGATCTGATGCGCTTAGTTCTCGCTCGTTGTACCGTTGATTACGAAGGTCGCCTTACCGCACACCTTCCTGAAGCTACTCGCTTGATTATGGTTAAGTCCGATGGATGTGTAGCAATCCATGCAGATGGTGGTGCATATAAACCTCTAAATTGGATGAACGCTCCAAACAAAATCGTTGAAGAAGAGGGAGTTTGGCGGGTTGCTAATCCGAAGGGCGAAATGCTTATTATCACTCTGCATGAGATATTTAGCGATTTAACGCATGAAATGGGGATTGATCCTGGTCTTCAAAAAGACGGTGTCGAAGCCCATCTTCAAGAACTTTTATCAAATGATCCGTCTTTTTTAGTTGAAGGACTTGAATTAATCAAACGTGAGTATCCAACTGACTTAGGACCTGTTGATCTTTTATGCCGGAATTCTAAAGGAGAAACAGTTGCAGTTGAAATAAAAAGAAGAGGTGAGATTGATGGTGTGGAACAGTTGACACGATATTTGGATTTTTTAAACCGCGATCCGCTTATAAAACCTGTATCTGGCATCTTTGCGGCTCAGGAAATCCGCCCTCAAGCAAAAGTATTAGCAGAAGATAGAGGGATCCAGTGTGTGATAATCGACTATGACGAGATCCGTGGGATCGAATCTAATCATCTGCGTCTTTTCTGATGTTTTATGATGTTGTCATAGTAGGAGGTGGTCCCGCTGGGTCATCTGCTGCTTGCACTATCGCCAAAAGTGGCCTGTCAGTTCTTCTAATTGATAAATCTGAATTTCCTCGTGACAAATGTTGCGGTGACGGTTTGACAACAATGGCTCTCAGATTAAGTGAAGAGCTTGGTTTGGACATATTAAATTTAGACAATCTCAGAACCGTGGATGAAGCAGTGATTCATTTTCCTTCAGGTCGGAGAGAGGTGTTTCCTCTTCCAAGAGAAGGGCTGTTCGCTGCAGTTGTACCTAGAGCAGAATACGATTTAGCTCTTATAGAACTAGCTAGCGAGCTGATGGTTGACGTTCGTTTAGGGCATAAATTCTTGTCAGTTGATTTTGATGGAGAAAAGACTTTCGTGGATATCGAAGGTATTGGAAAGGTCGAAACTTCTTTTGTTATTGCCGCTGACGGAGCATGGTCGCCTGTGCGTCGTTCACTCAATCTAGGCGAGGAACCATCCCGGGGAGAGTGGCTAGCTTTCCGTCAATACATTTCCGGAGTTGAAGATGATCGAAACGATTTACATGTTTGGTTCGAAGAAGATCTTCTTCCTGGTTACGCCTGGAGTTTTCCCCTTCCAAACGGAAAAGCAAATGTAGGTTTCGGTGTCTTAAAGTCAAAGCACTCTTCCGCTTCAGAAACAGCTCAGTTGGCTCGTGATCTACTCAACAGGGAAGTTATTTCTAAAACTCTTGGTAAGAACATCAAGCCGGAAGGACGTCAAACTGCTTGGCCTATCCCTGCCAGAATCAGCAGCCAACAACTTACTAGTGGATCGGTTATCTTCGCAGGTGATGCTGCAGCTTCTACTGATGTTTTGACAGGCGAAGGGATCGGACAGGCACTTTTGACTGGAATTATTGCTGGAGAAGCAATCAAATCTGGAGGAAGTCGAAAAACAGTGACTTCTATGTACGAAAAGTCTGTCAAGAGCCACCTTCTAGCGGATCACCGTATGTCTATTGCTCTTCAGGCAATACTTGCTCGTCGTTCGGGAGCTGAAAATGCTCTTCGTTTAGCCTCGCTGAATCAATGGTCGAGGCGTAATTTTGCACGTTGGATGTTCGAGGATTACCCAAGAGCCCTTTTATTTACACCAAAAAGGTGGAAAAAAGGAGTTTTTGGTTCTGAAGGTGCCTACGGCCGTAAACTGGATTCATGAGCATTCCTGAGGAACGAAACCTAATTCCTTTTCCTATCAAATCTGGATTTGAAGAAACAAAAGAGACGCCTGATCATCCTTTGGGCCCGGCTTTTGCTGCACTTGATGAAAAGGTGGACTTAGCGTGGGATCGTTTTCGTGGCAATCCAATTCTTGACAAGACTTTTTATCTTGCAAGTGAATTAGCAGACTTTAGTGTTCTTTGGCACATTATGGGATTATCCAAGGGTCTTACTGGCGGCTCTGCTCAACGTGAAGCTGTTCGTTTATCTGCAGCGCTAATAGCTGAATCAGGTATTGTTAACGGAATTTTAAAATCATTGTTTCATCGTGAAAGACCGGACCATAATGAGGAAAGACCCCACGAACTGCGTCAACCTGTAACTTCTAGTTTTCCTTCAGGCCACGCTTCAGCGGCTTTCTTAGCTGCAACTCTTCTTTCAGATCGTTCCAGATTTAAACCTCTCTGGTATGGACTGGCTGGAATCGTGGCGACCTCAAGAATTCATGTTCGAATTCATCATGCAAGCGATGTGATAGCAGGCGCCCTCGTTGGGCTTGGGCTAAGTCGGATTGTTAAAAAGTTTTTTCCTCTTTAAAAACTTTTTCTTAATTCTGGGAAATTGACTCCATTTGATTTTCACCTGAATCAAGCACTAGTCGAAGATCAAGAAGCAGATCTGCTACCTCAGAAGCAGCAATTACCTGACGGCTTTTAGTGTCACCTAGACCACGGTCAATAATAGCCCTGATCTCGTCTATCATCTCTTCTGTACTACTACTCTGCAGTGTCTCTGTCATTTAATTTCCTTTGTGACTAATTCACTTAACTTAACTTAACTTATTTTCATACCTTACGCTGCATGTTAGACATAAACACCATCATTTATTAATCGGAGCCAAATCTCTTACAGACTTTCTAACGTCATCGCCTGTAAGAGGCATTATCGCAAGTGCTGGACAAGTAACTCCTGCTGAAACATACCTCTGGATGTGATCACGGCATTGGTCTGGGGTTCCGTTTACTATCAATTCATCAACCAGAGCATCTGGGATCTTTTCTAAAGCACCTTTACGGTCGCCGGAATCCCACTGCTCCCAATGCTCTGACAAGATCTCTTCCCTGCCAAGCCACTTATGAAAAGCCTTATAAACAGGCACATTCAAATATGCTGCCATAGCAAATTTCCCACCCGCTAATACCAAATCTTTTTTATCACTTGGACAGACAAAAATTCTTGCAACTATCTCTTTGTTTGGACCTTCATTATTAACAATGCCTGCCACGCGTTCAGCATCATCAACTGAAAGCCAATTTATTATCGCACCGTCCGCTTCTCTCCCAGCCAAACGGAGCATTCCTTCCCTCAAAGCCGCTAACAATATCGGAGGTTGGTTATCAGGCACTCTTGCTAAACGAAAGCCTGAAACATTGAAAGTTTCGAATTCTTCATTGATCTTCTCTCCTGTAAGTGCTTTTCGGAGGAAGCGTATGGTATCTCTAACTTTTGAATATGGGTCTTCGAAGGGAATTCCATTCCAGCGTTCGACAATTACATCAGAGGAAGTACCAATTCCAAGGACAAAATTATTCGGTGCGGCGCAAGCCATAGCTGCAGCACTTTGAGCCAGCAGAGCTGGTCCTCTCGTAAATGCCGGCAAGATAGCTGTTCCAAGTCTTAACTCCGGCGCCCATGCAGCTGCTAGCGCTAAAGGTGTTAATCCATCTGTCTCGTTAGCTTCAGAGGACCAGACGTCCGTGTAGCCCAAATCAACCAGCTCTCGGAAAATCTCTTTATGCGCTTCTAAAGGGTCTGGCAACGGAACGGACATCCCGTAGCGTGACTTTTGTTTATTCATCCTTAGGCCTTTGTTCTCTAGGTTTTTAGAAGATTGTCACATCTCACTGCAACAATTAATAATATGAATGAACAACTTTGTCTAATAAAAGAAATACCTATCCAAATTTTCCCTAACGATCACTGCCTAGAGTTCTCAGCTGTAGATAACGAAACTCGTGCGAGAAACTTGAAAGGTATTGCAGAGGCTCGCAGGTTACTTGCCGAAAAACGTAAATGTGCTACTCCATTAGCTGCTTAAACTAAGAAAGACCCAAAAACGCTTTTGCTTGACTCTGATCAAGAATGGTAATCAATGCCAGAAAAAAGATCACTTTCATAACCATTCTCATTTTTAATCTCAATTTTTGAGTAAGCGAGAATGTAATCATCGTAAGGATGTACCTCACGCGCAACTTCATCGGGCAAACCGAACCAAAATGGGGATTTGGGATCAACCTGGGTTTCATGGGCTAATAAAGCCTGTTTCCTAATCGACCAATAATCTGAAATCGGGACTCTTGTGGAAATAAGATGATCACGAGAAGGCCTCTCAGACCAGCCTTTAAAAGGTGACTCAAGTCCGAATTCTAAGAATTTTTCATGCATCGCTTCTATTCGTTCTCTTGACCAAGTCGAAAAATAAAGTTTTGAAGGTTGCCAAGCCTGACCATGTTCCGGATAACGAGTGGGATCACCTGCAGCTTCAAATGCAGGAGCTGAAATGTCATGCACTTGCAAATGGTCAGGATGGTTATACCAATCCCTTTCATCTGGATAAGAAATAATGACATGGGGTCTGATCC
Source organism: Dehalococcoidia bacterium (assembly GCA_002699555.1). Lineage (GTDB taxonomy): Bacteria > Actinomycetota > Acidimicrobiia > Acidimicrobiales > MedAcidi-G1 > MedAcidi-G1. The sequence goes on along the minus strand of PABN01000041.1, from coordinate 5,059 downwards.
GTCTGATAATCGAAACAATTCTTCCTATTGCCTCTTCAGGGTCAGCATTAGCAAAAGCATCCGGGTTGGAGTTCGCAGGGGAATCAGGCATTCCTGAGTCTCTATAACCGAGCATAATGACTTCGTCGTAACCTATTATGTCTGCAGATTTTTGCAGTTCAGCTAAGCGAACCTGAGGAAGATTGTCGATTATTTCAGGACGATCCATTGCTGGATTAAGTATGTCTCCCTCTTCACCCCCTGTGCAACACACAAGAGCGCAGTAAACACCTTCGTCATGATAGGCGGCTATTGTAGAAGCCCCTTTTGACGCCTCGTCGTCAGGGTGGGCGTGAATACTCAAAAGTCTTCGTTCATTTTCGGGAAAGAAAGTATTCGTCACTTGCGAAACGGTACAGGGGTTAGCGCGAATTCAGCATTCAATTTCTGGACTATTAAAAAAAATTTAAGATACTGTACTTAGTAGAAGTTCGGAGGTTGATTTGGATCCTGAAATTTGGCAATGGATTTGGCTTGCTGCAACAGGAATTTTTGTTCTCGGTGAACTGGCAATGGCTGGATCTTTTTTCCTTCTTCCCTTTGGGGCGGGAACTGCCGTTGCGACAGTTCTAGCATTCTCCAATGTAAATGAAGGTCTTCAATGGATCGCTTTTATTGCTGTTTCAGTTGCATCGCTCGCAGCGTTGCGTCCTTTGGCGAGAAAACTTAACGCTCAAGAACAACCTGCAAAAGTAGGATCTACCAGACTAATAGGCGAAATAGGGGTTGTAACTAGAGATCTGGGTGCAAATTTAACAGAAAACGGAAGTATCCAAATTGGGCGAGAAGAATGGCCTGCTGAAACTAGGGGCATGGAACATATTCCTACGGGGACTCGTGTCAAAGTAACTCATATAGAGGGAACCCGTGTAGTGGTAGAAGAAATTTGAAAAGTTGAGTTTAATAAAATTAGTTATTAGGAGTAAAAAATGGCAGTTGTAGCTTTATTAGTGATCGCTTTTGTTGTTTTCGTTCTTGCAGCAGCTGGGATCAAGATAGTGCGTCCCTATCAACAAGGAATCGTCGAGCAGCTCGGAAAATACAAAATGACGACTGGACCAGGACTTAAATTAATTGTTCCGATCATGCAAAACATGAGAAGGGTGGACATGAGAGAACAAGTTGTCGACGTGCCACCACAAGAAGTAATAACCAAAGACAATGTGACAGTTACCGTTGATGCAGTCATCTACTATGAACCAACTGATGCCCAGAGGCTCGTTTACAACGTGGCAAACTTTATTCTTGCCGTGACTAAACTCGCCCAAACAAACCTCAGAAACGTTATTGGTGACATGACTCTTGATAATGCTTTAACTTCTCGCGATAACGTCAATACCTCTCTCCGGCAAGTTCTTGATGACGCCACGGATAAATGGGGGGTACGTGTCGTAAGGGTAGAAATACAACGGATTGATCCTCCCGGTGACGTGATGGATGCCATGCACGAACAAATGAAAGCCGAAAGAACCCGTAGAGCTGTTGTTTTAGAAGCTGATGGTGCTCGCGAAGCTGCTATTGCAATAGCAGAAGGAGAAAAGCAATCTGCAATACTTTCAGCTGAGGGTGTTAAACAGGAAGCGATTCTCACAGCTGAAGGTGAAGCTGAAGCCATTAGAGCCGTAGCTGAAGCAGATCGTTTTCGTTTTGAAACGGTTGCTGAAGGTGAAGCTGAAGCTATCCGAAGCGTTTACAGTGCTATACATGATGGGGATCCTTCACCTGATCTGATAGCAATCAAATATCTCGAAGCTCTTGGAGCAATCGCAGATGGTCAAGCAACAAAGATTTTCGTTCCAGCGGAAATGAGTGCCACCATGGGTTCTATTGGAGCAATTGCTGAGCTCTTTAAAGCAGATGGATCAAGCGATGAAACAGAAAAAGAGTCAACTGAATAGATTTTAGCTAGCTGCTATTGGGGTCAATTCGTCCTTACCTTCGTCATCTTGAACTAGATCCCAACCACAAAGACGAGCTAATAGAGTCTGACCTTCTTCCGGACCACTCGCGATAATCTCATCTCCGGATGATAAGTGATCCCTACCTCTCGGCCTATACAAGTACCCTCCACCTCTTCGAATTGCCAACACAGTAAAGCCTGGTTCAATATTTAGACCTAATTCAGACAAAGAGGCATTATCTGCTGAAGAACCTGCAGCTACTGGGTATCTAACAACAACCTCATCTGCTTCTCCTAATGCTATTTCAAGAATAGGGTGAAGCTCTTCTTCTTTTTCGACCAGCCAGACCATTGCCTGTGCTTGGTCGCCAATATCCTCGGCTGCTTCAGCTAAGTGCAGTAAACCTCTTAATTTTTCAGGCTCAACATCGCTTAATGCTGAACGTAAAACCCAAAGTTCAAGGTGGTCTTTCATTTCGTCTAAACGGTCTTCAAGGTGTCTTACCTCGGCTGCCAGTCCCCTATCTGCTAAAACGAGTGCACTGTATGCAAGACCTACTGCTGTTTCAGAAAGATTTTTCATCTCTACAAGAACATCGACAGCACGGTCTAGATCAGTTAGAGCTTCATTCTCTTGTGGTTTCGGAGGCTCCCAAATCGGAGCTGCGGCCAATTCACGAAGTCGTGTGATTCCATCAGGAGATCCTCTTAGAAAAAGGACATCTCCCGGAATGAGAACTGTTTCTCCACCTACGTCAATAATCCACTCATTTCCTCTTCTAATTGACATAACCCGCATACCAGCTTGAACAGGAAGTTCGAGAAATGACAAAAGTCCGTTTGCCATGTGGGATCCTTCACTAACGGAAACTCGGTGTGACACTTCCTCGGCATCGGAAAGATCAGCGACGAGTTGTTGTGGGATCCCGAGCTTATGTGTAACTATTCTTGCTATGTCTACAGCGTCATTAGCGATTCTTTCGATTGCTGAAATAACTTGAAGAACAGATGACATTCCTTCTGCTTCTTTGGAACTCCTAGCGGCGAGAACACATACGGCTCTCATATCATGGACAAGGTCGCTCATCCTTTGTTCAAGTCCATCAACCTCTTCGGCCATATCTGGGTCTCCGAAATAAACTGAGGCATAAGCGAGATCGACCATCAATTCAGATGTGTCTTTTGCTTCGGCGAGCATGATTCTTAAATTACGCGGTGTTTCTTCCATTAGTTACCTACTAGGTGTTGTCCAATAATCTAGGCTTTGACTCCGTGTGAAGCCAAAACTGTTTTTAAATGTTGCAAAAATTAAAATTTCTAAATTCATATCACTCCTGTTAAAACCATCGCCAAAATGACTGTGAATGCTCCAACTAAATCAAGAGAAGATGTAACAACAGGGATTCCATATGTGTCAGGGTCAAGACCGAAACGAAAAGACCCCATTGTTGTGTAATAGGCAACTGCAACAACGAACAATGTCGCGATTGATCCAGCTAAAGCAGAAATAAGGACAAGTTTGGCTATACCGGGAGTTGATTGTCCTGCGACAACAGCTATCAAATGGGCAATGACTCCAGAAAAAATAAATATAGGAACCGCTAATAATGATAAATCAAAAGCACCTCGCAAACTTGACCTACTCGGTAAAGGAGAAGCGTCGTCCATGCCTAAATGAAACTGTGTGGACAAACGGCTCGAAAGGATGCCACCTAAAGCACCTGCAATTCCCAAAAAAGCAGGCAAAAGGATAAGAATTGCTTCGACTTCAAGTAAGTCCTTCAGCCTTTTCTCGACTACAAAACCCGCTATAAGATCCAAAACTGCCGCCAAGCCTAAAACGGGAACCGACTGTCGAAAAACTCTTCCGAAACGTTCCAATGAAGTTCTAAGCGAGAAAAACAAAACAACTACTGACACTAAAGCGATTAACATAGCTAACCCATTAGTTAAGTCTGATCTATCAGCCAAAAAAGAAACAAGTATCAATGAAGGCACTGTTAAAAGGTCTCCTGTAGTGGTGACTAGTGGTGCCACTACGTTGTCAAGATCCCATTCGTATTTAACTGAACCCACTGACAGGACAATTGTGACCAGAGCTAAAAAAACTGAAGAGAGAAGTCCCCCCAGCACAGAAATGACTATGAAATCTGCAAGTGTCATAGCTGGACTTAAACCAAATGCTGATGCAGTACCTTTAGCTAAAATTGCGAGAATAAGACTAGAAATAAGACTAAGAGAACCAGATGCAAGTAGATTTTGGACTAATACGCTATCAATTCTGTAGCTCAGGCCGAATGTTCCCATGTGAGTCGCTGTTCCCAGTCGACTCCCCATGGATCCAAAAATGTTCCCTCGTAGAGCTATAGCGCCTGGCAGTAGTAGCAAAAGACCAGGAAGCTGCGAGAGTGTGCTTTCAGCTGCTGCTAGAACTAAACCACCACTTGATGCAACAAGAACCCCAATTATTAGTGCAATGAAACGTTGACGTGAATCAACAATCCGTAAAGAGGCAGACTTAAACAAGCTAGTTCTCACACCTCTATTGTGGTAGACGTGACAGTTGCCAAGAGTTATTTAACTTAATTAAATAAAGTAAATTACTTTTTAGCCGACTAACCCACTTATTAATACTCCCACTTCTGGAGGGCAATCGCTCAGATTCCCGTCTGCTATGCATGGTTGCCCAAGCAGTTGAGCTACCAACTCAGCCCCCATACCTCCAAAAGTAGGTATGACTGAAATTGGTGGAGTTGTTACTGCAGGAACAGTTGTAACACTCTCAGTCGGAATCTCTGGTGGTTGTGTTGTAGTTGTGGTTGTGGTCGTGGGTACTGGTGGTATCCCTTCTAATGGAAGACCTCTTTTTTCATTTTCAGATACGTGAACTGCTCTAGTTCCTGGACCATACCAACCGTCAGCGTCCACCCCTAAAACCTTTTGTAATATCACTACATCACTATTTGGACCCCATTGATAAGAAGCGGATAGCACGGCAATTTCGTCTATGGGAATTGTCGTAGTCGGTGCAACAGTCGTAGTCGGTGCAACAGTCGTAGTCGGTGCAACAGTCGTAGTCGGTGCAACAGTCGTAGTCGGTGCAACAGTCGTAGTCGGTGC
>PABN01000040.1 GCA_002699555.1 Dehalococcoidia bacterium | reverse complement strand
GCATCGATGCGATCTGCAGGCCTACAGGGAGGTTGGACCCTGCCTCCTGGGCAAACCCAGAAGGAATTGAAATAGCAGGGCCACTCACGGCGCTAAATAAACCCCTGTACATGCTTTTTCTAAGTCCTTCTTTGGCTGCCTCAACAGTTTTGAACCCTGGCTCGGGATTCATGATCCCGGCAGGCGATTCGTCAGTAGGCATGATGATGACATCATAATCTTGCAGAGCCGCGAAAACGTCTGACCTGATCAGATCCCGCATTTTCTGGGCCTTGTAATAAGCCTGCGCCGGGATCAATTCCCCCGTCAAAAATGCAGTTCTTGTGTTGGGATGGAAATCCTGCGGGCGTTCTCTAATCCATTCTGGATGAATGCTGACTCGCTCGACAAAACTAATTGTACGGCTAGCTGTTCCTGCGTGGTTGGTGTTTGGAATAGATATAGTATCAACTACCGCTCCTAGGCTTTTAAAAGTTTCTATTGCATCTTCTATAGATTGCCGTACGGCAGGATGTAGTTTAGCGCGGGGTCCATCTACAAACTCATGGAGTACCGCGATACGCATCTGGGATATGTCGCCGGTCATGGCAGAATTATAATCAGGAACTGTGTTTTGGGAAGTCGTAGGATCTGATGGGTCATAGCCTGCAATAGCTTGGAGAACTTGTGCAACGTCTCCGACAGTTCGGCCTAATGGTCCCAAAGTGTCTAAAGACCAAGAGGCTCCATCTAACCCAAATCTACTTACCAACCCCCAACTCGGCCGGATTCCTGCAAGACCGCAATGAGCTGCAGGCCCTCTTATTGAGCCTCCCGTGTCTTCTCCTATTGAAGCTGCTGTCATGAAGGCTGCGGTAGCAGACCCAGCTCCCGTGCTGGATGTCCCTGGATCTCTCCCGAGTTCCCACGGGTTATGGGTAATTCCGTAATGGGATGTAATCGGGTCTCCCATAGCGAATTCTGTCATATTAAGCTTTCCTATGATGATGGCTCCTGCTTGCTTCAGTCGTTCTACTACCGTTGCGTCTTTTTCCGGGACGAATGCAGACCGGATCAGGGAGGCACTTGTCGTTGGAATCCCGGCGGTATGGACTTGGTCTTTGATAGCAATGGGTACACCATGCAGGGAGCCTAATTTTTTATTGTTTTTTACTGCCTCATCGGCTGATTTGGCGGCTTGCATGGCTTGGTCTCCAAGTACTGTGATAAAGGCGTTAAGCGTTGGGTTCATCCTAGAGATTTGGTCAAGGTAAGACTGAATAAGCTCAGTTGAAGAAATTGCCCCTTGCGCGATAAGGTGAGCGGACTCAGTCAATGTCCCTCGATGAAGAGCATTAGTCATTTTTCCCTCCTTTAGTGGTAGAAAGTGGCTCAATGATCGCAAGTTGATCGCTAGGTAGTTCTTCAATGGCCTCAAGGACTCCGTTAAGTCCTAATAGAACATCTTCAATGTCTTCAGGTCTTATATCTAAGGATGCTGCCTTGGCAAGTGAGAGTAAGTCTTTAGACGTGAGCATTGTGTCATCTCCTAATATCATTGAATTTTTATTGGTGGTTCTATATTTAATTGTTTTGCAAGGTTATTCAATTCCAGGGAAATGGTCAGGATATCCTGGTTTTCTTGTGGGTCTGAGCCAAATCCGTATCCGGTTCCCCTTGCTTCAAGGTACAGATTGAGCGCATCAAGCAAGGTCCTGTAGCCATCTTCAAGATGCCCTTGTTTGGCGTGAATTAGTCCAGTATACATCAAGGCTGTGCGAGATTGGATGGAGCCAACAGACGTCAATGTAAGAGATTCCTCAAATACGGTTGACGCCATCGAATAATTACCGAGGGCGAAATGGATGATTCCTACGTGGTTTTTCAAAGGATAGGATTTTGGTGCTTGCTGAAGCATAAGGGAATAAAGCGCAATGGCCTCGTGGTCTTGTTTGAGATCATAAGCTGCTGTGGCTGCTTCGTACGTTGTATTCCAGTTCCATGGATTGGCCTGTCGTGCCTGTTTGGCATTGTTGTAAATTTCCAGATATATGCATTGGACTATATCTTCTGCACGTGAGTGAATAGAACATTGGTCAGGTACCCATGCTCCCGGTTTGCCTACGTGTTCTGCCAAGCTCTTCAGATAAGCATTCTGATAATGGTAATAGACCGGAATTCGTGGAGCTAAGTTTATTGCCGTATTGAACTGGTCGTATCCTGCCGCCCAATTCCCTGAGGCATATGAAGATTGACCATCAGCGGCCTTCAATCCAGCTGAGAGGTAATTTGTAGATTGGGTGATTGTGACACTGACAGAGATTAAGGCCACGGCAGCCAGGGCCACAATCTGAAAGCTTTTACTACTGGCGGCAGGCGGTAAAGCTCTTTCCACTTGGTATGAATTGGCCATTAAGGCGTATAAAAGTCCCAGGACAAGAAAATATAAAGTTAGGTCAGTCACCTTAGATATGCCAACTTGTTGTTCAAGTGAGTGACTCAGGAGAACTATGCAGCACCCAAGCGATAACCACAACACACTTTCAGGCAGCGCACGAGTATATACAATCCAGACAACTATCACTAATGGAATGGCAAAGAAGATGAGGGAAGTCACTAACCCTACCAGGCCTTGTTCGATCCAATAGTGAAAGAATATATTGTGAGCTTGGTCAGGAGTCGCAGGGAGCTGTCTAAATCCATAAGGTGGCGCATTCAGGAGGAATGCGAATTCCATAAGTTCAGGTCCGTAACCGAAGATAAACCGGGTGGCGGCACCCAAATCCCGGGATCCAGGGATTTCAGGTCTGCCAACGGACGTCACTGCTAGGTTCGTCCAAGTATATATTCGCCCGTTGAGTCCCCCTTCAGTTACGACCGATGGAATCGAAGTGATTCTAGTATCAATTGCAACTGAACTGTTTGCTTCGAGGACATTTTTATCTGACTGTTCGGAATTTTGCTTGAATCCGGTAGACCCGTAAGCCACTATACCTGCTGCCATTAGCAAACAAATGATCCAGACTGTGTTCTTAATTGCTTTTTTCAGGTCCTGTACTATAAATCCAGCTATAATAAACAATGCTACCAAGGTAATAGTACCAATCCATGGGCCTCGACTATTAGTGAATATCATAGAGCTAATTTGTAAAACAAGCCCCGTAGATATAGCTATGGACAACACTTTTCGAATCCTCTGGCTTACTTGAGGTAATCTCATAAAATAGAATAGAGCTGTTAGTGAGACCCCGATAGAAATGAGTAAAAAGGACCCTGCTATCAAAGAGTTCCCAAGGGTACTTGAAATCCTAGAAAATTCCATTGTTTCATTCGTGCCTAGAAAGTCAAAGGTTAGAAATTCCAACACTCCATAAGCCCCTACTATAGAACCTGATAGGGTCACAGCACACAACAACCTGCCGATCTGGCCAGAGGTTTTCAAGTTAGTCGCGATGGCAGCAAACACGACAATGTAACAAATAGTAGAGTACAAAGAAAACGGATCATTCCCTGGTTGGTAACCCCATAAGCTTGTCGTGATTGATCCTGAAAATATGGTCGCCAGAATCGTGCTAACTAACAGTAAACCGATACTAAACGGTATAAGCTTGGACATGGTGAAGTTCCGCAGATGCGGCATGAAAGCAGTTATTTGCCTAGACCGGTTCAGATCTTTCGCAACCCAGGTTACCAGCATGAGAGCGGCCATCACTTTAATGAATATGGTTTTAGGGACTTCAAATCTTGAATAGGCGTCTTGAGACAGTAAGTCGGATTCGCCTGTAAGCAATAATGGCAATGTGAATGCAACCATCAGCCATTGACATTCTAATGCGATGCCTAGGTATCGTTTGTATTCTTGCATGGATTCATTTTAGGGTAGCATTTACAGGTGTACAACAAATCGAAGAAGTGTTTTATGTCATTATGACAGTATCTGCAACATCTTCAGTTCGAATAATATTACATACAGCAGTCCAATAGATAGGATCAAAAGAAATACAGAGATGCTTAAGGTCAAGAGAGCTGCAAGCAAGGACCCGAACAATTGAGTTTTACAGGATTCTTCCTGGTTGGCCGGGTTTATCGGCCTGTCCTTGAGTTGCACGTAGGGAGCGATCAGTAGCGGAAATCGGGACTTTGATGCCGTAGTTGGTAGTCCGTTTAAAATCGTTGTCGCATATATGGTTTTTGTAGCCTGTATTGTTCGCTTCAATATGTTACTCCTTCCTTTCACAGCCTATTCTAAAGAAAGCCCTCTCGTTTTTCCATGTGTATTGAGTTTCCAAATACACCAATGTTTTGTAAAATGGGGCTTTGCAACAAGTAAACTAGTGAGGATGATATGGATTCTTATGTAACCCTTGGCACCTATAAAGTTGCTGAATGCTACTATCAATTTATGAATAAAGAGGTACTCCCGCAGATCAGGATTGAGCCAACGACCTTTTGGGAGCGATTGTGTCAGGTGTTGGATGAACACCTCCCAGTTAACAATGACCTGCTTCATAAACGGCAAATACTCCAGGCTCACATCGACGATTGGCATTTAAAGAATCCTTTCCCCTTTGAAATGTCCGACTATAAAAATATGCTGGAAGATATAGGGTATCTCGCGCCAGAGGGTCCCGACTTTACGGTATCGACCACAGATGTGGACCCTGAAATCAGCGATATAGCAGGCCCACAATTGGTTGTTCCTATAACCAATGCAAGGTACGCTCTCAATGCAGCGAATGCAAGGTGGGGTAGTTTGTATGATGCGCTCTACGGGACGGACATAATCCCTGAATCAAACGGACTAGATAAGGGTGAAACTTATAATCATAAGAGAGGGGCGGAAGTTATAGAACGAGCCAAACGCATTCTGGATGATTCTGTCCCACTAAGCTACGGGTCATATACAGACATAGCAGAATTTACGATCTCCGACGGCTCTTTTTTAGGTAGAACCGGTACAGGAGAAAATATTGGACTAGCAGCACCTGAACAGTTCATTGGTTGGACAGGGAGCAAAGAAACGCCTGACAGTATTTTGCTTCGAAGAAACGGTCTGCACATTGAACTTGTCTTCGAGGCTGGTACTGTTGTTGCTAGTCAGGATCCCACAGGATTATCCGACATCATATTGGAGTCAGCAGTCACGACTATAATTGATCTGGAAGACTCGGTTGCCACAGTAGATGCTGAGGACAAAGTGTCAGCTTATCGGAATTGGTTGGGTCTTATGGATCAAACTTTGTCGGCGAGTTTTGAAAAAGGTGGTCAAACACTTGAACGGCGATTGAATTCCGACAAAGAAATCGTCTGTGTGGACGGTAGCTCCCAAACTCTAAAAGGCCGATCTCTTCTGCTTATACGAAATGTTGGCCACCTCATGACATCAGACTTGATTAAAACTGAATCTAATGATGAAGTTCCTGAAGGAATCTTGGATGCTGTTACCACCGTGGCTATTGGAATGGTTGATCTGTTGAAGCACCGCGCTAATTCAAATGCGGGTTCTATTTACATCGTTAAACCAAAGATGCATGGTCCTGAAGAAGTTGGATTTGCTAACCGTTTATTTGAGAGCGTGGAAGAGATGTTAGGTTTGGACCTCAACACTGTCAAAATGGGCATAATGGACGAAGAACGTCGGACCACCGTTAATCTTAAAGAATGCATCCGGGCTGCTCAAGCTCGCGTTGCATTCATTAATACTGGCTTTTTAGATCGAACCGGTGATGAGATTCACACCTCAATGAATGCGGGGCCTATGGTAAGGAAAGGAGACATGCGCCAGGCGCAATGGATCTCTGCGTACGAGGACTGGAATGTAGATATTGGAATCGCGTGTGGTCTGCCCGGCAAAGCGCAAATCGGCAAAGGCATGTGGGCCATGCCTGACCTGATGGCTGCAATGCTTGACCAAAAGAAAGGTCACCCAGAAGCGGGTGCTAATACTGCTTGGGTTCCTTCTCCTACCGCGGCTACGATCCACGCACTCCATTATCATGCAGTTGATGTCGCCCAGCGTCAACAAGAGTTGCGTGACAGAGTTAAGGCAAATGTGGACCATATACTTACGATTCCTGTGGAATCGAATCCCGATTGGTCGGAAGATGAAATTACAGCAGAACTAGAGAATAACGCCCAGGGAATCTTAGGGTACGTCGTACGTTGGATAGATCAAGGGGTTGGATGTTCAAAAGTGCCAGACATCAATGACGTAGGCCTGATGGAAGACCGTGCCACGCTGAGAATATCGAGTCAACACATAGCCAATTGGCTACTCCACGGTGTATGTACAAAAGAACAGGTTGAGAACGTGTTTGAACACATGGCAGGAGTTGTAGACAGACAGAATGCAGGCGATGCTGCGTACAACCCTATGGCCGGAAACACTAACCACAATATTGCATACCAAGCGGCCAAATCGTTAGTTTTCGATGGTCTGGATCAACCTTCCGGGTATACCGAACCTATCCTCCACAGAGAGCGACGACTGGCCAAATAATGTTTGTTTACGAGAAAAACTGCTTATTCTTAAGAATGTAAGCGTCATACTGCGCGGGAACATTAAATGCGTCGAAAATTGCTGTGACTGGGCAAACAGGTTCGCAGTAGTTACAGTTGGTGCAGGTTCCTGGGTCTATAAAGTACTGCTCAGCTTCTGGTGAGGATTTAATGCAGTTCACAGGACATACGTCTACGCAGCTTGCGTCTTTAACTCCTATGCACGGTTCTGTTATAACAAACGCCATTTTCTACTTCCTAATAATAATTTGATAGTATCGGTTCTTCTCTGGTTATAAACTCCAAGACCACAGGTTGATTGCTTTTAGAGACCTCCACTGCTCTTTTAATACTAGCAGCTATGTCCGCAGGGTCAGTAATTCTTTCTGAGTGAGCTCCTAGACTAGCCGCCATTTCTGAATAATTCCCTGTGGTGTATTTGGAATTATATTTTTCTATCGCTATTGGCATATGTTTCTCGTAACCACCCATTGCTCCATTGTTAATAATCACTGTGATGGTCCCAATTTCTTCTCTTACTGCCGTTTCAAAGTCTGTACCCATCATACCAACTGCTGTATCGCCCATCAGGTTAACAACAGTCTTAGTGGGCTCAGCGAGTTTAGCTCCCATAGCTAACCCAAATCCAGCCCCGAGAGGAGTGGAATTACCCCATCCTAAATATCCTCTAGGGACTGTCGCTGTGTAAAAGGGAACTATTTGGTCTCGAGGGTTACCTGAATCGTGGGTCACGATTGAGTTCGCTTTGTCTAGATTGTTTTCTAGCTCCCACACAACACGATAGGGACTTATTGGTGTTGTGTTAGAGGTAAGCCTAGGTTCCCATTCTGATAAAAATTCCTGTCGGAGTGAACTAATCTTTTCCATCGTTTTGAATTTCCGTTCCTCGTCTACAGGCAGGTTCATCTGCTTAATCACTTCTACCAATTGTTGTAACACCAATTTGGAATCGCCAATGATTACCTCGTTTACTTCATATTCACCGTTGATGTCCTTGTCGTCTATGGTAGATTGAATGATTTTTTTACCGGGGGTTATAGGCGCAGAAGCCAATGTTTTTTGGAAACTGGTACCTATGCCAAAAACCACATCCGCATCTCGTAAAAATTCTCCTACCATTTTAGTGCAGGTGTTTCCACCGGTCCCTAAAGAGAGTGGATGATTTTCTGGAAACGCACTTTTCCCTAAAGTAGTAGTTAGCACAGGAATGCCCAATAATTCGGATAGTTGTGTCAATTCGTCAGAGGCTTCGGCGTATAGAACACCTTGGCCAGCATAGATTACCGGGCGGTCTGCGTTTAGAAGCAATGCCGCAGTAGCTTCAATATCTCTGGGATCTCCCGCGGATCGTCTGCTATCAACGTTATTATACGATGCGGCTTCATCAGAAATTTGAGAAGTCATTACATCGGTGGGCATCTCTAATAGTACCGGTTGAGGGCGCCCTATCCTTAGGTTGGTATAAGCTCTACGCATCATTTCATTGATACGATCCGGAGAGTTGACAAAATCAGCCCATTTTGTGACATGCTGGTAATTGGATGAAGCGTTAAAATCGCTAGTCATTCCCACTCTTTTATTACCCTGGTGGCCTGGTAAGATGAGAATAGGGGATGAATCTGAATAAGCTTGCGCCACGCCGGAAAATGCATTTTCTATTCCTGGCCCTGCCTGAAAAATACAGACCCCATTCTTTTTGCCGTTATTGATTCGGGTATATCCATCAGCCATGTTAATCGCTGTTCGTTCCACCCTGGAAATTATAGGTCGTATACCTGCTTCGGCAACAGCGTCTATCAGAATGTTGTTAGGGAAACAGAAGACGAATTCTACTCCTTCCTGTTTCAGAATGTTTGCGACTCGAGATTTTCCGTCCACTGTAATACCCCTTTATATGGTTTATACTTGATTTGGGTAATATCACATAAAACAAGAGGGATGTAAACATCCTTCGAACATCATAGAAAGGAGATTGTGAAGAGTTGGCAGACTATATAAAAAGAGTATTTGGGCTAGACTTACGATCTTTGGCTTTGTTTAGAATTATGCTCGGTGTGCTGTTAATGGTCGACACTTCAATGCGTATTGGGGATTTGAAGGCACACTACAGCGATCTAGGGGTCTTACCCAGAAATGTCTTAATTGACCCAACTTCGAATTTGCTATCCGACTTTTCTGCTTCTTTATACTTCATATCAGGAAGTGCCCCTTTTGTGCTTGGCCTTATGTTGTTGCAAATTGTGATAGGAGCCCTCCTAATAGTTGGATTTAAGACTAGATTAATGACCGTCTTCGCTTGGCTGCTCGTAATTTCACTCCATGCACGAAATCCCATGGTTATTACCGGCGGTGACTCCTTGCTTAGTCTGCTGTTGTTATGGTCCATTTTTCT
>PABN01000039.1 GCA_002699555.1 Dehalococcoidia bacterium | reverse complement strand
GAACGAGCAGCAAATTCTTGAAGAATGCCTAACAAACTTCCAGGACGATCAGCATCTTGAAAAACAACAATAGAAGTTTTGTCATAACCAGTAGGACTTGGAACACCATCGGAAGCAACAAGAACAAAACGAGTTTCGTTATCTGAGTGATCCTGAATACCACCAACCAATATTTCTAAACCGTAAGCATCAGCAGCTCTTTCAGTTCCAATAGCAGCAAAAGCATTTTGTGATTTGCCGGAAACCTGTTTAGCAGCATCAGCCGTAGAGTTAGCTGCTTCTGTTATCGCATTAGGTAGATTATTTGACAGCCAATCTTTACATTGAGCGATTGCATGAGGAAACGACAAGACAGTCGCAATTTCATCCAAACTTGTGTCAGGTTTTGCAAGAAGATTTAATTCAATACTTGAAACAACCTCGCGTTGAATCAACAAATCTGCATCGAAAGTTAGAGTATCTTGAGTAATATTTACACTTCCCTCAATTGAGTTTTCAATTGCTACAAAACCAAGATCAGCTTCATTGTCTGAAACTTTTTTAAGCACTTCAGGAATTGAGAAAACACTAATTAGTTCTAGTTCTTTCAAATCAGTTTGATTTAAAAGAGCCTGTTCTGTAAATGTCCCCGACGGCCCTAAATATGCAAGACGTTTATTTTTACCCACACAATAAGGATAGTGAAGTATCTCAAAATGGATCGAACAAATTAAACAAGACTTACTAAGCGTTCAAAAAATGAATTAAAACTGTCAAATTTACGTACCCTGTTAATGTGAACCCAGCTAATGAACGCCTTTATTTTAAGCAACTCCTTTCAGGAAGAGATTTTGGAAATAGCGACAATTTGGCTAAACAAATGGTCAATTTTGTTTATCTAATAGGGGACCGAGAAACAGGTGAATCGGTAATCGTTGATCCTGCGTATGACATAGATGCTTTACTTGGAGTACTTGAAGAAGATGGCATGCGATGTAGCGGTGTTTTAGCTACTCATTACCACCCAGATCATGTTGGTGGGTCAATGATGGGCTATGACATCGTCGGAGTTAAAGAATTATTAGAACAAGTTTCAGTTCCAATCCATGCCCAGAAAGAAGAAGCTGAATTCATAACTAAAGTCACTGGTCTTGAAAGTAAAGATGTAATGGAACACTCAAGTGGCGACATAGTAAATGTTGGTGAAATAAAAATCGAGTTGATACACACACCAGGTCACACACCTGGGAGCCAGTGTTTCTTAGTGGAAAACCGACTTGTAGCAGGTGACACTTTATTTTTGGAAGGTTGTGGACGAACCGATTTACCGGGTGGGGATCCGGCAGCTTTGTACGACAGTTTGCATAATCGATTGTCAAAAGTCCCAGACGAAGCAACTCTTTTTCCAGGACATTTATACTCGCCGGAACCTAGTGCACAAATGGGTGACACGAGGAAACAAAATTATGTTTTTTTACCACGCACTGAAGAACAGTGGTTAACAATGTTTGCTGGTTAATATAAGAATTCCAAGACGGAGGATTTAATGTTTAAAGCTTTACTTGCTGAAAAAAATGAAGATGAAATAAATGTAGAAATACATGAACTTGATAGTGAAGACTTACCTGAAGGGGATGTATTAATTGATGTTGAGTTTTCAACAATTAATTACAAAGATGGCTTAGCTATTACAAATAAATTACCAGTAATACGGTCATGGCCAATGGTGCCAGGAATTGATTTAGCTGGAGTTGTTTCAGAATCAGAACGTGATGACATACCTGTAGGGAGTTCCGTTGTAGTTAATGGTTGGGGTATAGGTGAAGATCATTGGGGAGGTTTTAGTCAGAAGGCGAGAGTAAATGGCGATTGGACAGTGCCTCTTCCTGAAGCTTTTACCACTAAACAAACTATGGCAATAGGGACTGCTGGTTACACAGCGATGTTATGTGTGATTGCTTTAGAAGAGCATGGTGTGACTCCAGACTCCGGACCGGTTCTTGTAACAGGTGCCGTCGGAGGGGTGGGAAGTGTTGCAATTAGTATTCTCGCTAACCTTGGTTATGAAGTTCATGCTTCAACAGGAAGAGCTGAAGAAACTCCTTATTTGCAAAATCTTGGTGCGACAGGAGTTATTGATCGTTCAGAATTATCAGAACCGTCTAAAAGGCCGTTAGCTAAAGCCCAGTGGGCGGGAGCAGTTGATACTGTTGGCAGCCATACACTTGCAAACGTTTTAACGACTGTCATGGATGAAGGGTGTATTGCAGCTTGTGGGAATGCGCAAGGGATGGATCTTCCCGCAAGCGTCGCTCCATTTATCTTACGAGGAGTTACTTTACGAGGAGTTCATTCTGTGTATGTCCCAAGAGAAAAAAGAATCATAGCTTGGGAACGTTTAGGTAAAGATTTGAAAATAGAACATTTAGACGAGATGACAAAAACAATCGGTCTTGAAGAAGTAATTGAAACTGCAAACGAAATAACTAATGGTCAAATCCGGGGTAGAACTGTAGTTGATCTAAACAATTAATTTTTTGTGCGCGAGGGGGGATTTGAACCCCCACATCCTTTCGGACACAGGAACCTGAATCCTGCGCGTCTGCCAGTTCCGCCACTCGCGCTAGAGACTTTGAAAAGGTTAACTCCTTCTTCTAAATGGTGTTACGAATTTGATGTGACTAAAGCTATCTATCAATTCGCAGTAACATTTATTTAAGAAGAAAGATTGTCAAATACTGGTATTGAAATGGGTAAAAAAAGAAAAGAAAATTCCTTTCTGGATGCTGCAGGAGCTACCCATATTGGTCAAGTGAGGCAAACGAATCAAGATAATTATTCTTCCTTAGCAGGAATACATGTATTGGCTGATGGAATGGGAGGTCACAAAGGTGGTGAAGTTGCTTCCTTAGAAGCAACTTCAACAATTATTGAAACAGGGAAGATTGATTCAATAGCTGCCATGGTTAAGTCTGTTTCGAAAGCAAATCAGGCAATTATAAAAAGAGCTAATAAAGATGAAACTCTTTCAGGTATGGGTACAACAGTTTGTGTATTAACAGAAATTTTAGGAAGTGACGGAGAAATAAAAATAGGTATCGCAAACGTTGGAGATAGTCGTATATATAGATTGGGAGGTTCTGAGTTGACACAAGTAACACTTGATCACAGTTTGGTTGCGGATTTAGTTCGGTCGGGTGAGTTAACAAAGGATGAAGCGTCTCGACACCCACAACGAAATATTTTGACTAGGGCGTTAGGGATTGAACAAGATCTTGTAATAGATACATGGGAATTGAATCCTGTAGCGGGTGATCGATACCTATTGTGTAGTGACGGATTATTTAATGAAATAGATGATGAAAAAATTGCCGAAATTTTGATGGCCGATGAGGAGTTAGAAAACATTGCGCAAAATTTGGTTAATCACGCTTTAAAAGCAGGTGGGCATGACAATATAACTGCCTTAGTTGTATCAGTTGCAGAAGATATAAAGCTTCAAAATAAGAGCTGGTTTTTAAACGAAATGGTTCCACATTCAGCAGCAAAACCTCTAATTAATCCATCGATTGATCAAGAAATAAGAAACTTTGATTGGAAACCAATTGCTATATGTTTTACAACTTTGTTTTTAATAATTTCTGTATTTACAGCAATAGGTTTATACGCAAGACACGGTTGGTTTGTGGGAGAATATAATGGTGGTGTTGCAATTTATAAAGGTCAGCCTCAAGGGGTTCTTTGGTTTGAACCAACCGTAGAAAGAAAAACTAAAATTTCAATTCTGGACTTACCAAAGGAAACTAGACAGATTGTAGTTAATTCAATTTCGATGAGTTCTTTTGAAGAAGCAGAGGAATTTGTGGATGAGATAAGAAATTGACATTAAAAGTAAATATTTTGATACATAAACAAACTCAATTAGATAAGTAGAATTATTTTCTGTGGCTAATCAAGAACCAACGGTGTTTAATGACCGTTATGAACTTCATAGACAAATCGCGCGGGGTGGAATGGCTGATGTTTTTCTCGCTCGTGATTTGTTACTTGATAGACCTGTAGCAATTAAAGTTCTTTTCGATCAGTTTTCTAAAGATCAGCAATTTGTGGAGCGTTTTCGTCGTGAAGCACAAAGAGCGGCTAATTTAAATCACCCAAATATAGTCAGTGTTTTCGATTGGGGAGAAGAAAGTGGCACATATTTCATTGTTATGGAATATGTAGAAGGCCGAAGCTTGGCTGAAATAATTAGAACTGAAGGTTCAATACATCCCGACAAAGTCGCGGAGATTTCTTCTGAAGTTGCGGCTGCGCTTAGTTTTGCTCATAGAAATGGAATAGTTCACCGTGATGTAAAACCCGGAAATGTCCTTGTAGCTCCAAACGGACATATAAAAGTTGCCGATTTTGGAATTGCTAGAGCGTTAGCGAATGTTCAAAGTGAATTAACTCAGGCTGGAACAGTAATGGGTACTGCAACCTATATTTCACCCGAACAGGCGCAGGGAATGGAAGTTGATCCTAGAAGTGACCTTTACTCCTTAGGGGTAATGGTTTATGAAATGTTGTCAGGTCATCCGCCATTTAGGGGTGAAACACCTGTAGCTGTTGCTTACCAACATGTGCAAGATAGCCCTGTTTCACTAAGAGCTTCGGGTGTATCTGTAGCAGAATCACTTGAAGCGGTAACGATGAAACTTCTAGCTAAAAATCCAGTGAATCGTTATCCAACTGCAGAAGATTTAAGAAGTGATTTAAGACGCTACCAAGAAGGTGCCCATGATTTAAGACCCAGTAGTCAATCAGGGGTTTCTGGTAGAACATTTCAACATGCTGCTCCTGCTAATTCTCCTCCACAGAAAAAAATGAGAGTTAGACGAGATGATGGATTCAGAAGAACAGCTCTTTTTACAGTTTTTATGGGGATACTCCTTGTGGTTTTTGGATATTTAGTGGTTCAGTTTCTTGACACCATAGGAGTAGATGATAATGATGATAATCCTGTTCAACTAAGTATGTCGGAAGTGCCAAATTTAATTGGAACTCCGCTTGATGAAGCAAGGGAAATTCTTCGAGAGGCAAAACTAAGTGTTCAAATGGATTATCAAACAAATATTGACTATTCCGAAAATACGGTTTTTGATCAAGAGCCAAGAGCTGGGGCAAAACTGGAGCCAGCAGAAACCGTCAGATTGTGGGTGAGCAAAGGAACGGGACCAATGACACTTATAAAAGTCATTGGGGATTCTGTTGGAGACGCTGTTAGAGATTTAGAAGCAATGGGATTAAGAGTTGATACTTTAGAACTTGAAGACCCTGTGCAACCAGCAGGTCAAGTTATTGACCAAAACCCTGTAGCTGGTTCCGAAATAACACCTGGAACGAGAGTTATTTTGTTTGTTTCCAAAGGACCTGCTGTTGAACAAATTCCAGATCTTGAAAATCGTCCTGTTCTCGCAGCGATGAACATCATTTCGCAACTTGGATGGCTTGCTTCAACTTCCGAAGAGGCAAGTGAAACAATTCCTGAAGGTTTGGTTATAAGAACTGAACCTCCTGCCCAAAGCAAGTTGTCTCCAGGAAGCAGAGTGGAAATTGTTATTTCTTCTGGTTTACCGGTAATGGTAGTTCCGTCTGTTACTAGTTTACTTGAGGACTCCGCTGTCCAAATCCTCGAAGCAGAAGGCTTTCAAATAAACCTAATAGAAGAATTGTTGCCTACGGAATCAGTTAATAATGGAAGGGTTTTAAGCCAGAGTCCACAACCAGAAATTGAAGTTGAATTGGGAACAATTGTGACGATTGTTGTTGGCAGGTCAGAAATATTGCAGCAGGATTCAGTTGTAGATCAAAGCCAGTAACTATTCTTTGATGCTTAGTAAGAAATTTTCAATCAACTTATGACCGTAAGAAGTAAGTATTGATTCGGGGTGAAATTGGAGCCCATGAATTTCAAATTCTTTATGTTTTACACCCATTATTAAACCATCATCTGTTTTTGCTGTTATCTCTAGTTCCTCTGGAAAGGATTCAGGGTCAACCATCAAAGAATGGTACCGAGTTGCATTAAATGGAGACTCTATACCTTTAAAAAGTCCCGATTCGTTATGTGAGATTAGAGATGTTTTCCCGTGCATAACCTGAGGAGCGTGCACAATTTTTCCTCCCCACGCTTCTCCTATGCACTGGTGACCAAGGCAAATTCCTAAAACTGGAATTTTTCCAGCAGCCCATTTAATAAGATCAACTGAAATTCCAGCCTGTTTAGGGTTTCCTGGGCCGGGACTTATTAAAAGAGCGTGAGGGGACATTTCTTCGACTTCATTAATTGTTATAGCATCATGACGTTTCACTAGAGGTTCTGCGCCAAGTTCACCTAAATATTGAACAAGGTTGTAGACAAAAGAGTCATAATTGTCAATGACAAGCACTTTAAAACTCATATTCTTTAAACCTAACCGATTAAAAACGATGCGAATGCAGATTTAATGTCTATCATCACAGCATGAGTAGTCCACAAAAAAAACGTATGGAAGGTGGTCGTGTAACTCCTAGGGGCACTTCTGACATACCACGAAAACCTGTTTCAAAATCAACGGAATCACCTAAATGGGTTCCAATCTTGATGTTTAGCCTTCTAGCAGTGGGTGTTTTAATCATTTTCTTTAATTATGTAGGTTGGTTGCCTGGAGGAACAAGTAATTCATTTTTGTTATTAGGACTTGGTTCAATTTTGGGTGGAATAATTACAGCAACTCAATTTCACTAAAACAATTTATGTAATTACATAAGTGTTATTAACACACAGGTTTATACACATCCTGTGGATAACTTATTAGATTATTCTTCCTCAATGAGGAGTTCCATATCATCCATGCAATGTCTAGGAGGATCAGGATTTTCTTCAGCAGCAGTAGTCATACGAACTTCTGCACCACATAATTCGCATCTATATAAAAGTTTTACTTTTCTCAATTCTCCAGGAGGTGGAGGTTCAGGAGGCGGAGTTGCCAAAGATTTGAGTATAAAAACTCCAATTCTGATTATTAAGAAAGCAATACCAATAGCGACAACAATTTTTAACAGAAACATTGTTTAGAGCCTATCTAGGGGAAGTTCTCAGATAGCCAGTTTCCTTTCTATGGTAGATTTAACAGGTCTTTATTAAACGACAAGAAACAAAAGGAAAATGGAACTCACAACTGAATTAAACCTTGTTTTATTTGTTTTACGACTTGTAATTGGATTAACTATTTTTGCTCATGGTTGGAACAAGTTTTTCGGAGGTGGGCGTATTCCGGGAACGGGAAGATGGTTTGAAAGTATTGGGGTTAGAAAAGGCAGACTAAATGCATATTTGGCAGCTTCGACTGAACTTTGTGTGGGATTGCTTCTCGCTACGGGATTATTAACTTCATTTGCATCAGCTGGTCTTATTGGTTTAATGGTTGTAGCAGGGTGGACGGTTCACCGAAACAATGGCTTCTTTATTATTAAAGAAGGATGGGAATACATTTTTGTTCTTGCTGTTATTGCAATGACAATAGCCACAATAGGTCCTGGTGAATGGTCGTTAGATAATGCGCTTAATTCAGGAAGTAAATTTGACGGTTGGGCAGGGTTTTTAATTTCACTTCTTTTGGGGGTGGGGGCAGGGCTCTCTCAATTGTTTATTTTCTACCGTCCAAAGAAAGTTCAATAAATATTTGTGGAGCTGGCGGGAATCGAACCCGCGACCCCCTGCTTGCAAAGCAGGTGCTCTAGCCAACTGAGCTACAGCCCCAGAGGTATCTAGCGTAGAGCCGACTTTTCAATATCCCTAGCTAAAGATGGAATTAAGAAGCCATTGGGCGACCGAAAGGTAATTCGGATTGCCAAGTTGATAGGAAAACTTCAGCGCGTTCACAAGCTCCAATAGTGGGGCCATCAGTATGTGTAGCTACTTCTTCAATTATTGAAGACAACGTTTCCGCAATTTGATTTTCGTCATTTATTAATGGACCTGCTGTTGTAATAAAATCAGGTAAGGCAATTATGTTTTTACGTCTACATACCGCAACAGCACGAGTGGTGATTGGAAGAGCCGCAGTAGGGACAATCACCGAAAAAGAAAGTGTTTCTGCGATTTCATGATTTATTGCACCAATTTTTGATCCACAAAAAAGAATGTCTGCTTTTTCAGTAAATGGATTTTCTGAATTGATGATTTCAATTCCTTTATTAGTAAGTTCTTTTCCTAAAACAGAGCTTAAAATTTTATCGTCGATAACAGCGGTACTTGCATCTGGCTTAGCTGATAAAGCGCTTATTACAGCTCCCATGGCTAATAGTTGTAATTTTTCTTCATGCGCATTTTCAATAATGTCCTCAGGTTTTACTCCAAGGCCAGCAGTGAAAGTAAATTCGTTTCCCCATTCGCTAATTTCTTCAAAAAATGTTTTTATTGCTTCATCTTTTTCTTCTGGTGTAGTACTTATTCCTGCAGAAATACCTGTTTCTTTTAAGTTCAAGGACGCAAGTCCATAGGTCATCGATCTTGCTAAATCTTTTGCTCCTCCTTGAAGAATTTTTTTTGAAGCTCTTAAAATTCCTCGTCCAGGTGAATCTGTTAGATCGACTGCAACAAAAGCATTAATTGATTCAAGTTTTTGAATTTTCATTTCATTCTTTCAATTCAATCTTCGTTTAAAACTTCAATGATTTCTTCAACTTGCATTTGGGTAGAAGTTAATCGCTTTTGGCATTCTTGTAGCAGTTCATTTGCACGCTCAACTTTTTTTGCAAGTTCATCGATATCAACTTGATCAGATTCAAGTTCAGTGAGGATTTCTTGGAGTTCCTTTAAAGCTAGTGAATAATTCATTTCATCACCTTCATCAGCTTTTTTTGTTTCTTTTGTCATGTTGCTACCTCATTGATAGTGCTTTTAACGGTACCGTCTTCAAAAATTGTTTCTATCTCATTCCCTTCAAAAAGATTTTTTGTTGATGAGATAATCTCACCGTTTTGTGTTCGTGTTATTGACCAGCCCCTAGCAAGAAGCCTTTTAGGATCTAAGACTCTTATCTGATCTTCAAAACCAAGGAGCTTGTCTTCATTTCGCTTTAAGATATTTGGGACAATTAGTGCAATACGTTCTTTTATTCCTTTTAAGTTTTCATTGGAATTAAACAGAGAAGTTTTTGCGATAGTCACAGTTCGTGCATAAAGATTTGAATGGTGATATTGGGCTAGAGATATTTTGTTATGAGAAAGATTGATGATCCCAGTTTTAATAGCAAGTATTTTTTCTATAAATTCGTTAACGGTTTCTACTAAACCGACTGCACATGCTGTAGGGGTTTTATAAGAAGTGTGTGCGACAACATCTGCAATACTGTGATCTATTTCATGTCCGATTCCAGTAAAAATTGGAATTGAAGAGTCAGCTATTGCTCTAGCGAGACTTTCTGAGTCAAACGATAGAAGATCACTAGTGGAGCCGCCTCCTCTAATTATTGCTATTACATCTGGTTGATATGAAGTAACGATGTGTATGCCTTTTTCAATATCAGAAGCCGAACCTTCTCCTTGCATTCTTGTATCTCTTGTCAAAATATTGAAAGAAAAATTGCTGTTAAATATCTCATTACAAAAATCGGCATAAGCAGCAGAACCAATACTTGTTATTAAAGCAATATTTAAAGCAGGGCTTGGAACCGTATGTAGTCTATTTTTTTCCGTTAGACCTTCTGATTGCAAGATTTGGAGTAGTTTTTCTTTTTCTTGAGCTAGATGCCCGAAAGTGAATTCAGGATCAACGTCATGCATTATTAGTTGTAATCTTCCTCCTGGTGGCCAAAAGTCCAGATGAGCAAGAATTTTTACGTTTATATCATTAGCCAGAATTAATTCACTTTTGTTTTGAAGAGTTTTATCAATTTCTAAGCGTTGAGAATTCCATAATGCGACGTTGAATTTAGCTTTTGGTTGTGAACCTTGTTCAGAGATCGGGTCAATTAGATCAAAATAAGTATGACCAGATTTCGGGACAGTTCTAAAGTTAGATATTTGTCCTTCTATCCAAAAACGGTTTGGAAAAAGATTGTTTAGCCCTTCTTTCAAAAAGCTCCCAAGTTGTAAAACGCTAAAGGAAGGTATCTCATGATCAGGTGGCATGAAATTACACTACATAGTTAAGGGTTTTTATGAAAGTGACCTATTTATTTAGTTTGTGACCTTAGTCCTATAAGCATGTTGGATTTGGCAATTTGTTGCTGTGAGCGCGAGTCTTGTGTTGTTAGTTTCTAATAATTTGTGTCACTCATTTGATTTTTGGTGGTGACGAGGAGGGAAATATTGTGAATCGTAAGATTCTTGCCGTGCTTGGTGCTTGTTTGGCTTTTGCGCTTGTGAGTTCAAGTTGCGGTAGTGATAGTGACGATAGTTCAAGTAGTTCG
>PABN01000038.1 GCA_002699555.1 Dehalococcoidia bacterium | reverse complement strand
TCGAAGTGTGGATAGCTGAAGGAGTTGTTTCAGCAGATCAGATTGATCCTTCCTACGATGGTGGACCAGCTATGTTCATTGCAGCTGATGGTGCTATTGCTCAGCAGGGATTTGCTTCTTCTGAGCCTTACCAGTACCTGAATGACTTCGGCGACTGGGGCAAGGAAGTCGCATACGAGTTGCTTCACGACACCGGATTTGAGGTTTACTCTCAGACTCTCGGTGTTCGACCAGATGACATGGAAGACATGAGAGCATGTCTCGAATTGCTGATCCCAGTTGTTCAGCAGTCAGTTGTCAACTACTCCGCTAACCCTGCAAGGGCTTTAGCGATAATCGTTGATGCTGTTGAGACATTTGGTTCCTTCTGGGTTTACTCAATACCACAAGGTGAGTACGGAGTTGCGACAATGAGTGAAATGGGTCTTCATGGAAATGGACCGGACTCAACTGTTGGAAATATGGAGGAATCCAGAATCCAAGGTGTATTGGACAAGATGATTGCGGCAGGTATGGAAGTTACCACTACCAATGCAAGCGACTTGTTCACTAACGAGTTCATTGACATGAGCATTGGTTTCGCTGAATAATTCCAGCAAACAAAATTGAAAACTGTTTACCGGCCGGGCCCAAACGGGTCCGGCCGGAATCAGTTTCAACCCAATAAACTCTGTTGGGTTCTAATAACTTTTACCCGATTCGGTGTTTTTAAATTAATAGGTAAAAATCTGACTAATGGAAAATTTGATAGACGCATTTTGGGGTGTCACTATCTCCATCGGAGTGAGCGCTCTTATTTTTGTTGGAGCGAATCGTTTATTTGATTTTGTGGTTGACAGGTGGTTCGTATTTCAAGCAATTACCGGAGCAATATTTGGAACGATTTTCTCGACGCTTTTAATAGGTAACCGCCTTGTTAGAGGGTCTGCTCTATTGCTTTTGGTATTGACAGTTCTATCTTTTTCTGTTTTAACATCAATCCCGCAACTAATCGAAAAACATCGAACCCGTATTTTAGCGGGCTTGCTTTCAGGAACAGCGGTAGGCGTTATTACCGCTAGCTTCTTGAAAGAGTCGGTTAACCCCCAGATACAAACAAAGAGCTTTATTTTTATCCTTCTAATATCAGTGCTCGTTTACTCTTTACCTTCAGCAATAATCAAAAAATTTCGTTTCGGTGGGCTTTTATTTTCCTCAGCGGTTGGTTGCCTGATAGGGGGTTGGTTGCTGTCAGAAATAGGTAACGGATCTAAAAGCTCAACTTATCTACTTACCGTCGTACCATTTGCCTTAATTGGTTTAGCTTTAAATGTTGGCCCAAAACGCAGTCTCTTAGAACGCAACAACTTCCAAAGGAGAACAAGGGTAGGTGTCTTTCTAGGCCCAGCGCTTCTATTTGTAGCACTTGGTTTGATAATCCCCTTGGCAAGAACCATTTACCTTTCTCTTCACGGCCTTAAAGGAAGAGAATGGGCAGGACTGAAAAATTATGGAGAAATACTCACAAATGACTCGAGTATCGATCTAAGAGACTGGTCGAACATTTTCACTAGCCGTCTTTTCATAATCGCTTTAATACTTCTAGCTGTAGGTTCAGTCGCTGGGATTCTGTTAGGAAAAAAACGGGGTCAGATAATACAAGCCAGTGCTGCCTCACTGACGCCTTCAGCTATAGGGGTTTTCCTTCTTATTTTTGCAGTGCTATCAACTCTGCGAGGAACAGTAATAAACAATTTATGGTGGGTAATAGTAGTGACAAGCCTCTCAACAGGTTTGGGTCTGCTAGCAGCAGTTTTAGCCGATCGAATTAGATTTGAATCAGCAGCTAAGAGCCTGATTTTTCTGCCCATGGCAATCTCTTTCGTAGGAGCGGGAATCATATGGAAGTTCATGTACATCGCAAGGCCACCCCAAAAGCCACAGACAGGTTTACTCAACGCAATCTGGGTCGGACTGGGAAAACTTACCCCTGGGAGCGCAGGCCAATTTATTGGGGTCGCACTCCTTTTACTAGCCACTGCAGGGCTTGTAGCTTTAAGCATTTTTGGTATTCGAAGAAAGCAAAGTGGAATATCAATAGGATCGCTCTTCGTATCTGTACCAATTTTATGGATTCTTTACAGGCTGCTAGGCCCAGGTTTGGGAGGAGTTGAAGAGGGAGCCAGAGGTTTACCGATAGCGAAGCCGATACTTTTCGTGCAGGAAGGTCCATTTAACAATGTCTGGTTAATGGTGGTGTTGATCTGGATTCAGACAGGATTCGCAATGGTAATACTTTCTGCGGCTATCAAAGCTGTTCCAGGTGACTTAATAGAAGCAGCACGGGTCGATGGTGCAAATGATAGACAAGTGTTTTTTCATGTGACCCTACCCACGATCACACCGACTATAAGTGTCATCGTCACAGCGTTAATAGTTTTAGTTATGAAAGTTTTTGACATTGTTCGAGTCATGACTAATGGGAATTTCGGAACACAAGTAATAGCCAATGAGATGTGGCAAAAAACTTTCACAGAATTTAACCTAGGTCTCGGATCAGCTCTCGCAACAGTTCTATTCCTTGCAGTGGTGCCTGCTATGGCCCTAAATGTGCGCAGAATGCAACGGAGTGCGATCCAATGATTACCGACACTCAGAAATCACAAGTTTTACAAGGCACGAATCCCGTAGATCGGGTGGGAAAGTTTGTTTATCGATTGTTAAGAGCCATTCCGGTATGGGCTTTGTGGCTTTTGGTTATCGTCTGGACAATTCCGGCAGGTAGTTTGTTCATCAATTCATTTAGAACCAGAGACGCCCAAAGGTCGACCGGATGGTGGACGTCTTTTACTGAGGGCGGCTGGACTTTTGACAATTACATAAATGTGTTTTCTTCACGACAATCAGGAGGTTTGTGGCAGGCATTAATCAATTCTTTTGCCATAGCAACCCCAGCTACGATTATTCCAGTAGCAATCGCAGCAATGGCAGCGTATGCGTTCGCCTGGATCCCTTTTAAAGGTCGTGAATGGCTCTTTATAACGATTGTGGCTTTAATGGCATTACCAAATCAGGTAGCCCTTCTGCCTCTATTGCAGTTATTTGCTGGAGGTGCACATTGGACAATTCCAAATACAGGAATGGTAATAACGTTATTTCCAGATTTGGACCTAGCAGGAACTACAACAGCTGTGTGGTTGACTCACACAGCTTTTGCTATGCCTTTCGCAATTTTCTTATTGCATAACTATATTTCCTCCCTACCGAAAGAACTTTTTGAAGCAGCACGCATCGACGGAGCTGATCACTTCACTATTTTTTGGCGTCTTGTAGTGCCACTATCGGTACCTGCTCTTGCAGCATTTACAATTTTTCAATTTTTGTGGACATGGAATGATTATCTAGTCGCATTAACAATGGTTGGAGGAAATGGAGCTAGCTATCCGGCGACTATAAATATTGCCTCAATGGCAGGTGAGTTCGGTATGAAAGAACACGTGCTTTCAGCAGGAGCTTTTGTGCAAGCAGGGGTTCCATTACTCGTTTTCTTCTTTTTGCAAAGATATTTTGTTCGTGGTCTGCTTGCAGGCTCAGTTAAGTCATAGTCTTTTGTTGAGCCATAGAATTTCAACAAAATGAATCGGAGAATTTATGTCTGAAAATCTTGTTCAACAAGAGCCAAGAACTCTTAGCAAAGACTTACCGCCAGTAGGTCCGATAGCTTTCGGGCTTTGGCGCTACACCACAGACAAATTAGATGAAGCAACGAAACTTTTAGAGACAGCTATTGAACTTGGAATGAATCTAATAGACAATGCTGATGTCTATGGTTTCGATTGGGGTGGGGAAGGTTTTGGTGCATGCGAAGAACTGCTCGGTCAAGTTTTAACTACAAGCCCGCACTTACGGGATCAGATAGTTCTTTCAACAAAAGGAGGGATTGCCCCACCGATTCCCTACGATTCGAGTCAAAAATATTTACGTTCTGCTTGTGAAGAATCGTTGAGAAGATTACAGGTTGAGCAAATAGATTTATATCAGATTCATCGACCTGATATTTATACACACCCTTCAGAAGTCGCTCAAACACTTGATTCATTAGTAGCAGAAGGGAAAATAAAAACTGTCGGAGTTTCAAATCATACACCTGAGCAAGTTTCTGCTCTTTCCAACTATTTGCAGTCACCTCTTGTTACCACACAGCCAGAGTTCTCAGTAAATTGTCTCACACCTTTACGGGATGGAACTTTTGATCAATGCTCATCTGAAAATATTACTCCTTTAGCTTGGAGCCCATTAGCAGGTGGAAAACTTGCTACGGGGGAGGGCGTAAGAGTTGAATTGCTTGAATTATTAGATGAAATAGCGGAAAGAGAGTCAGCGGATAGGGCAGCTGTTGCAATTGCTTTCGTTCTGGCCCATCCAACAAAGCCAGTAGCTATTGTTGGCACTCAGCAAACATCACGATTGAAAAAAATAGCTAAAGCAGTTGAGGTTAGCTTGAATAGAGATGATGTGTACAACCTCATAGAAGCATCAGATGGGGTGCCTTTACCTTGAGAGAAGAAATTCGATTTGGAGTTATCGGCACAGGGATGATGGGGATTGAACACATTGAAAATCTTCAACTGATTGAAGGAAACATCATCACAGCTATTTGCGACCCAAATGAAAGGTCATTAGAAACAGCTAACGAATTAACTGGAGGTAAAGCTAGTTGCTTCAATAGCCACCAAGATCTTCTAGAGAACGGAAAAGTTGATGCTCTTGTTGTAGCCACTCCAAATATGACACATACCGAAATACTTATTGATGTATTAGATACCAAGATCCCCGTAATGATCGAGAAACCGTTATGCATAACAGCTCAAGATTGCGCAAAAGTTATCGCTGCTGCCGACGATGATGCAATGGTGTGGGTTGGACTTGAATATCGTTACATGCCAGCTGTTTCAGAACTTATTAAACGCGTAAACGAAGGAATCATTGGCCCTATCCGTATGGTTTCTATTCGTGAACACAGATTTCCATTTCTAGAAAAAGTAGAAAATTGGAATCGGTTCAATTCGAATACAGGTGGGACCCTTGTGGAGAAATGTTGCCACTACTTCGACTTGATGAACCTAATAACCAAAGACTTACCTGTGAGGGTAATGGCTTCAGGTGGGCAAGATGTAAACCATCTGGATGAAAAGTACGGAGGAAAAGTTCCAGACATTCTAGACAACGCCTATGTAATCGTAGAGTTTGAGTCGGGGGCGCGTGGAATGCTTGATTTGTGTATGTTTGCAGAAGCAACCCGAAATCAAGAAGAAATTTCTGTAGTGGGAGATCAGGGAAAAGTTGAAGCTTTGGTTCCGGAGTCTGTTGTAAGGACTGGCATTCGTGGCGAACACTGGATTGGCTCGGTTAAAGAGGAACATTCAGAAAATCCTGAAATTATGCACGAAGGCTTACACAGTGGAGCGTCCTATATAGAACATTTGAGGTTTCGTGAAGCACTTTTGCAAGGGATAAAACCCGAAGTTGGTCTCAAAGAAGGATTTTGGTCAGTAGCTGTTGGAGAGGCAGCACAACTATCCATTAAGAGGAAATCAAGCGTAGAGATAGACGAGGTAATAGAAGGAACAGGAATAAAGAGATGAATGACTCACATAAAAAACCTGAAGTTTCTTGGTTTGGTTCACTCTGCGATGATGACTATGAATTTTTAGGTGTTGTCAATCCTGAACTTAAAAGTTCATGGGAGCATTGCCGCAACATAGTTACATGTGCCGAAGAAAACGGTTTTGACAACATACTTCTACCTTCTGGTTACAAACTTGGGATCGATGCAACAGCTTTTGCGTCTGCAGTTTCAGTAGCTACAAATCGGATCAGACTTCTGCTAGCTGTAAGAATGGGTGAACTTTGGCTACCGCAATTAGCAAGACAGATGGCCACAATCGATCAAATGTCAGGCGGAAGATTGACGATCAATATTATTTCGAGTGATCTTCCGGGGCAAGAGCTTGAATCTGAGCCTAGGTATACAAGAACCCGCGAGTACATGAAGGTCTTAAGGGAACTTCTTAATGGAAACTCTGTTAACTATCACGGCGAATTCGTGGATTTAGAGATCGAAACTCCAAGAGCCAGAACGGTATCGGGGAAGTGCCCTCCTTTTTATTTCGGAGGTTTTTCTGAAGCAGCGAAAGACACAGCAGCGATGGAAGCCGATGTTTTTCTAACTTGGCCAGACACAGTAAAAGGAGTTGAATCTATAGTTTCCGACATGAGAAAACGAGCCTCAGATTATGGTCGAGAACTGAAATATGGTTTAAGAGCCCACGTAATTGTGAGGGAAAGCGAAAAAGAAGCACGTGAGGCTGCAAATCGATTGATAAGTCAAATAGATGACCAACAAGGCGAAGCCATCCGCAATCTTTCTCTAGATGCAGTGTCAGTTGGTGTGTCTAGACAAACAGAACTACGTGAAAATTCTGATGACGATGGTTTTATCGAAGAGAATCTATGGACAGGTATAGGACGTGCCCGAAGTGGTGCTGGAGCTGCGATAGTGGGAGATCCTGACCAGGTAAAAGAAAAACTTGGTAACTATATGAATGCTGGTATCGATGCATTCATCCTTTCTGGTTATCCACATATTTCAGAATGTGAGTCATTTGGTAAAAAAGTTTTATCGAAGATAGAACATGCTCCACTAACTTAGGAACAAAATTTTCTTTATGACCTGATAGCTAAACGTGTTTCAGGATCAAAAAAATGAATTCTTTCGGTATCTACAGAAATTTCTATTTTTTCTCCGGGTTTGGTTTGGCTACGAGGATCCACTCTCGCAACCATTAGGGGGTTCTCGTCAAGATCTTTGAGAGCATCAGGATCACCTGCATCTACTGCTTTTGCATCTAATGGAAAATGAACTAGAAGATCTGATCCTAAAGCCTCTGTTAACTCAGTTACTGCAGACAGTACAGGTAAGTTTTTATTGCTGGAAATATTTGCGTCATCCATTGCTTCTGGGCGGATGCCGATTACTACAGTTCTTCCGTCATACTGAGCGAGAGAGCGTCTGTTCTCCACAATGCCTCTTGCGAGAGGCATTGTGGTGCTTCCAATTTGCAAAGCCCATTCTCCATTGTCGTTTGTAAGCTTCGCTTCCCGAAGGTTCATCGCAGGAGCACCAATAAATCCTGCTACGAAAAGATTCTCTGGTTTTTCATAAAGAGAAGATGGATTGTCAATTTGTTGGAGGACACCGTCTTTCATGACTGCAACTCTGTCACCCATGGTCATTGCTTCCACTTGATCGTGTGTTACGTAAAGGGTTGTTGCTTCAAGCCTGTGCTGAAGGCGAGTGATTTCTGCACGCATTTGAACTCGTAATTTTGCATCCAGATTTGATAAAGGTTCATCCATCAAAAAAACAGAAGGGTCGCGAACTATTGCTCGACCCATAGCGACTCTTTGTCTTTGACCACCAGATAGTTGTGCAGGTTTATTTTTCAGCAGCGGTTCAAGTTCGAGAATTTTTGCGGCTTCTGAAACTTTGGAATCAATTTCTTGCTTTGATAAACCAGAAAGTTTAAGCGCAAAACCGATATTTTTTTCAACATCGAGGTGAGGGTAGAGAGCATAATTTTGGAAAACCATTGCAATATTGCGATCTTTTGGTTCCACATCGTTCATTAGGTCACCGTTAATCGAAAGGTTACCTGAAGTAATTTCTTCTAATCCTGCAACCATTCTCAAGGCAGTTGATTTACCACAGCCTGAAGGTCCAACAAGAACAAGAAATTCTCCATCAGCTATATCGATATTCAGTTCATCAACTGCTTTGAAACCGTTCGGATAAATTTTGGTAAGTCCTTCTAGGGACAGTTCAGCCACAGCGTTAATCTTTCTTATTTATGAGTTTCAGACACTTCTAAGGTTAGCTGTCCAAGCTAACTGTACGTTTGGTGAATCTCCATCCTTCATCTGTTTTAGTTAGTTCATCAGAGTAAGCACCACTTGTCATAAAGGTAGGAGGGGAGCCTGCGCTCATCAAGAGTAGATAGCAGCTAGCTGTCGCTGAATCTCCTTCAATTTCAACAACTTGGTTATTTGTCCAATGCCTGACACCTTTGATTAGTTGAGGGAAACTGTCACCTGAAGTTACAAGCGAGCTTCTGCCTGCAATTGGGTCACTTCCAGGCATTTCTAATACTCCATCTTCAGTAAAAGTTGCAGCAAAAGCTTCTCCATCTCCTGAATCTGCTGCTTGGTTATATCGATTAGTGAGGTGATTAATTTCTATTATGTCTTCCGCGCTCATAGATCTCCTTAAATGTGGTTACAACATTCTGCCCGACTGTAGGAACTATTAACCAGTTGGCTTAGTCAAATATGATTTGATTTTTCAGATAGTATCCATTTTTTAGCTTCTTCAGAAGAAACCCAATTAATGGAGTTATTTATAAGTTTTCTAAAATTTGGATCCTCATAAGCGGTTGGCCCATCACCTAACTGAATATATGCAATAGGAGAAAGATGTTCATAACGAACCCATGCCACCAAATCGCTCCCTTTTGGATGCTTCCATGTCCGGTTGGAATTCATTTCTCCTTTCATTGCTAGAGAAGAAGAATAGAAATTTGAAGAATTTTCGAAATCAAGATTTGATCGGAGAAGAGGAGTGACTGAATCTTCTAAAACAGGGTAGATGTAAGCTTCGTCGGTGATGGTAAAACTTTCAGGTATACCTTTACAAACAGGGTGATCTGAATCCACCACACTAATTTCTTGGGGTGCATCAAATAGATAGCCTGAATCCGGGTAATTAATTCCATGAAGCGATCCGGGTTGGTAATGAAACCTGCCTCCGATCACATCTGCGTATCGTTCCCACGAAGGCCAACCAGCAATTGCGTGGTGAAGAAAAATTAAACCTTGGCCTTTTTCAAGCAACTGTTCAAAGTTCTCTTTATATTCACTAGTCGGATCGGTAATTTTAACTGGTAAATCCGTATTTCTTTTTAGTTCAATTCCAGGGATGTCATAGAAAACTATCGCATCAATATCTCGACATTTTTCTGGGTTTAGCAAGCTAGAAGCTTCTGGTTGTTTTTCGTGAAACCAGTCAACGTTTTCGAATGAATTGAAAATTTCGAAGAACGGATCTGCTTCAAATGGATGACCTCCTGTGATAACCAAAACCTTTTTCTTCAAGTAAGTGTCCCAGCGTCTAACATTGCATTGATAGTCCTTTCAGCGGTTGTTTCAACCAGTTTCCCTAATCTTGGGTCATCAGAGTTGCCCAAAAGGGGAAGGGCGCAAGCTATGACGATGCCAAAAAACAATGACTCTTTGTATCCCACAAGATCATGAGGGTAATTATCAAGTAGTTCAGATTCGTGCAATCTGCGTTCTTCAGTTGTTAGGCACTGACACATACAGTAGGCGATATCCCAAGCAGGTGGACCTGTGCCAAAGCCCTGCCAGTCGATTATTGTGACACCTTGACTGCTTATTACCAGGTTGTCTGGTTTGACATCGCCGTGGACAATGGTTTGATCCAAAGTGTTCAGATAGCTCATGGTTTCAAGGAATCTCTCTAGAATGTTTATTTCCTTTAATGGTTCAACAAGTTCGCCGCATATTTTTTGAAGAACAGGCCAACCCTTTTCGATCATAATTGTCAGATTGTTGATTCTGTGCTGCGAGATCATCGTTTGAACCCATGGTGTATCAATTAAATCTCTTCCTTGGGTGTGGAGTTTCGACAGTTCTGCAAGAGTCTGCCGCGTGTAGTCAACGCCTATGCCACTTATAGTGTCTGATTCTTTTACGGGTTCTAAATACTCCAAGAGCATTATGAAGTAGGCGCTAGATGGGTCGTAGGCTGACGCAAAAAGCTTCGGGAGTTGTATATCTAACTTTGGTGCTAGCTCGTGGTAGAACTTGATTTCTCTTTCGAATAGACCCGATCTTTTTGCCGCATTAAGGGCTTCTTGCCTATTGGCTGCAAATTTCGCGACTACTTGTTCGCCATTTTCTAGAGATACGAGAACTAGGTCTCCGAGGTTGCCTTTCCCTCCTCCAATCGGATGCATTTCAAAACTCTCAATAGGTCTACCCAATGCACTGGAAAGCCATTCTCTGTTTAGATCATCAGGAGATGTCGGAAAGGTAACTTCCATTAGTAATTTGCGAGTCCTCCGTCGAGCGAAATTGTTCCTCCGCTGAATCCGGCACCTTCTTCTGAGGCTAGGAGGAGCGCGAAAGCAGAGATTTCTTCGACAGTTACAGGCCTTTGTATAGCGGTGTCTTTTGTATATAGAGCAATTACGTCGGCTACTTCAGTTAGTCCCGAAGCAGCTCCTGATTGATTTTCAAGCATGTCTGTATGCACCAGACCTGGGCAGATGGAATTGATTGTTATGCCTTCTGTGCCGACTTCTTTTGCAGCTGATTTAACGAACCCATTGATTGCATGTTTGTTAGCTGTATATCCGGCGATATTTGCTTTGCCGCGTTTACCCTCTATAGACGAAATAGCAATTATCCTTCCTGTTTTACGTGGGACCATATGCCAGAGTGCTTTACGGGTTCCTCGAAAAACATGATTCAGGTTGAAATCGAGTTCGAATTGCCATTCTTCGTCAGAAAGTTCGATGACCGGAGCAGTGTCACCCACTCCACCTGCATTTAAAACCATGATGTCGAGTTGACCGAAATTTTCAATGGTGAAGTCAACTAGACCTTCTACAACTTCTTTTTCGGTCACACTTCCTGGATAGAAGAGAACATCTTCACCAGCGTCCATTTCATCAAGCGCCCGTTGCCCTTTTTCGTCATTGCGACTGTTTATTACTACTTTTGCTCCTTCTGTAATGAATCTTTCTGCTATTGCACGTCCGATACCTCGAGTTCCACCAGTGATCGCTGCAACTTTTCCCTCTAGTTTTTTCTCCATGTTCTACCTTTTTATCTAATTTATTATTTGGTCAAAATCTATTGTGGTCTTTCAACGCTTCAATGCTTCTTCGGGTCATAACAGTTGCGAGTTCCTTGACACGTTCCTCTTTTTCGTCACTAATTAAAGGAAGGGAACAAGCCACAACTAACCCATAAAGTATCCCATCTACATAACTTTCAAATAGTTCGGTTTGATCTACTTCTTTACCATCGGTTTTGAGTGCATTGACATAATGGTCCAGGAGTAGTTTTTCGTTCCTGCGGCGTGAATCAACCGTTAAAGACATGGTTATGAAGTATGACAAATCAAATCCAGCGGGCCCCTTAGAGGCACCTTGCCAATCAACGATAAAAACCCTGTTGCCTTCACGGGTAAAAAGAAGATTGTCAGCTCTTAGATCTGAGTGAATTAATGTTTCAGGATAATTTGATAGTGCCTCTAGCATTTCATGAAGACGGCTCGTGATTCTTTTTCCAAAAGATATTTCGTCTTTGGTTAGCTCTTCATTTAGCAGCTCACAAAGAGGATCCCATCCTGCATCTGCAATAAATGAGAGACTGGATTTTCTTCCACTTGGTTTTGGGAGCCATTCTATTTTCTTTAAATCTGGGTTTTCCCACCATTTGGAATGCAAAGAAGCAACTTCATCGAGTACGAGAAAAGCTTGCTCAAGAGAAATTCCCTTAATCTGATCCACGCTCTCATCTACATCGACCGCTTCTTGGATTAGTAAAAAGTTTTCAGTTTCTGGGTCATACCAGCCTGAGTGGAATTGCGGAGTATTTACAGGTGTGATCGAGGCGAGTTCATCGTAAAAGCGAAGTTCACGTTCA
Organism: Dehalococcoidia bacterium; assembly: GCA_002699555.1. Lineage (GTDB taxonomy): Bacteria > Actinomycetota > Acidimicrobiia > Acidimicrobiales > MedAcidi-G1 > MedAcidi-G1. The sequence goes on along the minus strand of PABN01000038.1, from coordinate 1,185 downwards.
TTATTGTTCCCCCTTTTAGTGTTTGCTCTACTGCCTTCTCTAAGAGCGGGAATTTTGCAAACAAGATTTTTGTTTTCTTTACTGCCATCCGAATAGGAAATATTTAGAAGTAATACAACTCCAAGCATGCCTCTGTCGCTGCCAATGCGTTTATAGCTAAAAGAGCTAACTTCCTTTCCAAGACTTTCTGAGAGGAAATCTTCAGTTAGTTCCTCAGGGGAGATAGGGAAGGGAGGATTCCTTAACATGGGCTATTCAACAGGATCGCCTGCGAGTATCACTCTGTGCATTATTCGAGCTTCGCTGTAGTCAGGTGTTGCGTAGTGTTGGACACTTCTGTTGTCCCAGACTGCTATATCTCCTTCTTCCCAGGTGAATCTGAATTGTAGTTCTGGTCGCAGAACTAAATCACAGAGCATCGGCAGAACGGCTTCATTTTCAATGTCGTTAAGTTCGTTTATTTTCTTGGTGAAAAGTCTGTTCACAAATATGCATTTCTCTCTGGTCACGGGATGTGTTCTAACTACTGGATGCGAGACGGCTTCTTCAGGAATGATTTTTGAAATGCTATCTGCTGATTTTTTGAGTTTAGACCCTCCGTGGTGGACAGCTGTTAGGCCGTCTATGAAACTTTGAGTTTCTGATGAGAGAGAGCTGAAAGCTGCAGACATGCTTGCGAATAAGGTGTCTCCTCCAGAGCTAGGCAATTCAACTGCTTGCAACATGGTTCCCCTTGGAGGCATTTCTAGCCATGTGGCGTCAGTATGCCAGGTTGAGGTGCCACTTTTTATGCCTCTTCCTTTTTCATTTGCGATTTTGTGGACGATTTCACTTTCTGCTGTTGCAGGGGCAAAATCGAAAGGTACTGGTTCTCCAAAGATTGATGCAGCGGCTATTTGTTGTTCATTATCGAGGTTCTGGTTTTTAAAAAATAAGGCTCCATGTTTATGCCATGCTGAAAGCAACTCATCGGTCTCAGTGCTCTCAATTGGGCAAGATAGATCGATATCTTCGACGAAAGCACCAACAAGACTGTTTGTAGGGATGATTTTCATTTTCTCTTCTCTTTATATGGAATTATTCAACAGGATCGCCTGCAAGTACAACCCTGTGCATTATTCGAGCTTCGCTGTAGTCAGGTGTTGCGTAGTGTTGGACACTTCTGTTGTCCCAGACTGCTATATC
>PABN01000037.1 GCA_002699555.1 Dehalococcoidia bacterium | reverse complement strand
CTCTTGACAAACGTGTAATTACATGTGTGAAATATAAACCTTAGCGAAATCGCGGATCCCACCACTCATAACGAGCCACGGTTGGGCGAACGAAATCTCTAAGAAGGGGAAACGGAAGGGATTATAAATATGGCGCTCGCAGAGGACCGCCTAGATCTAGAGGACACAGAACAAATACACGAACCGGATTCTGGTTCAGCAATGAAAGTCAAAAAGAGAAACGGAGACTTTGAACCGGTCGACGTTAACAAAATTGTTCGCGCGGTGGAGCGTTGCAGTGCTGGTCTAAATGGAGTCGACCCGATGAGGGTAGCGACACGAACCATCTCTGGTCTAAGGGACGGGGCGACTACAGAAGAACTAGACGAACTCTCAATTCGAACTGCTGCGGGTTTTATAGTTGAAGAACCAAACTACTCACGGTTAGCTGGCAGACTCCTTTCAACTGTTATTGATAAAGAAGTAAGAAACCAATCAATTCATTCTTTTTCCCAATCAATAAATACTGGTTTCGAATTAGGTTTGATACACGAATCAGTATCTGACTTTGTTTCTGATAACGCCCGAAAATTTGATGACACTATCGAACAAGATCGTGACCATCTATTTGAGTTTTTTGGATTAAGGACTGTCTACGATCGTTACCTTTTGAGACACCCAGACAACCGGTTCGTAATAGAAACACCACAGTATTTCTTTCTACGTGTTGCTTGTGGACTATCGAACAATTCAGAAGAAGCAATTCGTTTCTATAAACTAATCTCTTCTTTGGAATACCTTCCCTCTAGCCCTACCCTTTTCAACTCTGCTACGACACACCCTCAAATGTCGAGCTGCTATCTTCTCGATTCGCCAGAAGATAGTCTCGAAGGCATTTATAAGCGATATACCGATATAGCTCAACTTTCTAAGTTCGCTGGCGGAATCGGGGTAGCCTGGCACAGAGTCAGGTCACAAGGATCCTTAATAAAGGGTACTAACGGTCTTTCAAACGGAATAATACCTTGGCTTAAAACTCTAGATAGCTCTGTTTCGGCCGTTAATCAAGGTGGCAGGAGAAAAGGAGCTGCATGTGTCTATCTCGAAACTTGGCACGCAGATATAGAAGAATTCCTTGAACTCCGTGACAACACAGGAGACCATCTAAGACGAACACATCATTTAAATTTAGCCAACTGGGTACCTGATCTCTTTATGGAAAGAGTCGAAAAGGACTGGCAATGGTCTCTTTTTGATCCTAAAGAAGTACCCCACTTAACAGACTTATACGGGGCCGACTTTGCTACCGCTTACACCAAAGCTGAGGAAGAGGGTCTCTACGTTAAACAGATACCTGCTAGAGAGCTCTACAGCAAAATGATGCGCACCCTTGCACAAACCGGAAATGGCTGGATGACATTCAAAGATGCTTCTAACACTAAATGCAACCAAACCGGCGAAGGCAACCAAGTTGTGCACCTATCAAATCTTTGTACAGAAATTTTAGAAGTAACAAATCAAGATGAAACCGCTGTATGCAACTTAGGTTCAGTCAATCTTGGTGCTTTGGTAAAAAATGACTCCTTCGACTTTGATCATCTTGGAGAAATAATCCGAACAGCTGTCCCGTTCTTAGATCGAGTAATAGACATAAACTTCTACCCAACACAAGAAGCAGGCAACTCAAACAACGCCTGGAGGCCAATAGGTCTTGGGTTAATGGGCCTTCAAGACGCTTTCTTCAAACTAGGTTTGCCATTTGACGACCCTAAAGCACGTGAACTGTCCAAAAAAATCTCAGAAGAGATCTATTTCAATGCTCTTTGGGCATCAACTGAACTGGCAGAAGCATCAGGACCTCACCCCAATTTTGACAAAACACGCGCAGCGGCCGGTGATCTTCAGTTCGATCTATGGAATGTAGAACCAAGCAACCCAGAACGGTGGGAAAGTCTCAGAAAAAGAATTTCTAAACACGGACTTCGCAACTCTTTAATGATTGCTATTGCTCCAACTGCAACGATTGGCTCAATTGCAGGCTGCTACGAATGTATAGAACCACAAGTATCAAACCTGTTTAAGAGAGAAACACTCTCTGGTGAATTTCTTCAAATTAATCGATATCTGGTTTCCGAACTGCAAAAAAGATCTCTTTGGACGGAAAGCATGATTAATGACTTAAAACAATCAGAAGGTTCCATTCAGGAAATCGAAGGGATACCAGATGATCTGAAAGAAATTTATAGAACTGCTTGGGAAATACCCATGCGATCTTTAATTGATATGGGAGCTGAAAGAGGTGCCTTCATTGACCAAAGCCAGTCCCTCAATTTATTTATGGAATCTCCAACTATAGGAAAACTTAGTTCCATGTACATGCACGCTTGGAAATCTGGACTGAAAACAACTTATTACTTGAGGTCTAGACCAGCTACCAAGATTAATAAGACGACTATAAACAACGACGATACTGCAGAATCATCGGAAACAACTTTTACTGATGCTGAAGCAATCGCTTGTTCTTTAGAAAATCCAGAAACTTGTGAGGCATGTGAGTAATGGCACTTTCTGAAGTTTTTCCTGAGCCAGCTAGTGAACTAGCAGAGCAACCAGATCTTGCCTCAATAACAAGGCCTAGCAATATTTTAGATCCAGGTTTTGATTTGACACTCAGACCTATGCGGTACCCGTATTTTTACGAGATGTACCAGGATGCAATCAAAAATACTTGGACAGTCGATGAGATAGATTTTTCCACTGACCTTACAGACCTACGTAGCGGAAAAATGGATTCTGCACACATACACCTTGTGAAAAGACTCGTGGCATTTTTCGCTACCGGTGATTCAATAGTCGCTAATAACTTGGTGCTGAACCTCTATAAACACATAAATGCTCCAGAAGCACGCATGTACCTATCGCGTCAACTTTATGAAGAGGCCTTACATGTTCAGTTCTACCTAACGCTTCTCGACAATTACATACCCGATCACGATGAGAGAGAAGAAGCTTTTGCGGCTATACACAACATCCCATCGATCCGTAAAAAAGCTGATTTCTGCTTCAAATGGATGGGGTCAGTCGATGATCTAGATGAACTTGATACGGAAGAAAAGCGTAAAGCATTTCTGATGAATCTTATTTGTTTTGCTTCTTGCATAGAAGGCTTATTCTTTTTCGGAGCCTTTGCTTATGTTTATTTTTTACGCGATCAAGGCCTTCTAGATGGCTTAGCTTCTGGCACAAACTGGGTTTTCAGAGATGAAAGCTGCCATATGAATTTTGCTCTTGCAGTTGTAGACACAGTTAGAGAGGAACAACCAGAACTCTTTGATGAGAGCTTTAAAAGTCAAATAACCACAATGATAGAAGAAGCTGTTGACTGTGAATATCAATTTGCAGAAGACCTCTTAGGAGGACAGGGCGTTAACGGCATGTCACCAGCTGACACTCTTGAATACCTTAGATTCGTAGCGGACCAACGTTTAGCAAGACTCGGAATAGAACCGATCTATGGTTCAAAAAATCCCTTTGGTTTTATGGAACTTCAAGATGTAGCTGAATTAACAAACTTCTTCGAAAAAACAGTCACTGCCTACCAAACTGGTGTTGAAGGTGAATTCTCCATGAACGAAGACTTTTAATAACTTCCCACACCCTCCGATTCCCCAATCGGACGTAGATAAGACCCCCTTTTTAGGGGGTCTTATCTGATTTCATAAGAGAATTTGAACGGTATTTGATTGCTACAGCTCCAGCTCCTAAAAAGACAGCAGCCCCAATAAACGAACTTACTAGTAGCAGAGAATTCGAATCTTCTGCACTTGTACTGTCTGTGATATTCCTTTCCTGTTTATTTTCAGCAGATAATTTGAGTGTGCTTGTAGTGGTTACTACCTTCTCTGGAGTTGCTTGAGAAAGGGCCTTACTTTGTGAATCCGTCGGCAGAACTTGTTGCAGAGTTGTAGTAGGAGCATCTAAAAGGGTCGTGCTCACAGTGTTGGGAGTTTTTATACTTCTAAAAGGACCAGAAATTTCATAAGTTACACCTGTACGGCTTCCGAATGAACCAACCCCCCAGTTAATAGCTGGAATAACATCACGAACTAACCGATTGCCTTCAGCTCTCTGAGAACTTATATAGAGACGTTTTCTATACGGGTCAAAACAAGGTCCTGTTAATGCAGAAAAATCATGCTGTGGGCCGGAAACTCTGCAAAAAGGCTCAACAGAACCTTCGGAGGTAATCAGAACCAGCTCCATATTACCGTTGGCCTCAGCCACAAAAACGTCACCTGTCATTGGATCAACAGTCAAGTCATCTATACCAGTAAGAGGTTGTCTTCCATTTTCTCCATCCCAAATGATCTCATACTGGTTGGAAGATAGGTTTATGGAGTGAACTTTATTATCTAACCGGGTTGAAAAATATACGGAGTCTTTTTCATACCAACATCCCATACCGCCTGCCATTAACTTGGCTTCATTAACTTTTTCTCTATTTGGAATAGTTCCATCCAAATGATTTGTAATTTTAATCCATCGAATAGATCCGTTGCTTTCGACTTTTAAGGCTTCCAACAATCCATCTTTTAAATCAGGCCACTGATGAGGGACGTATCTGTAAAAAAGTCCTCTTCTGTGATTTTCAGTCATGTAGAGGCATTCTCGGTCTTTATCGATGGCTATATCACCATGGTTTCTAAGTCCGACCCCTTCAAGTTCTGTAGGGAGTTCAATCCCATATGGGTCACACTCCCATACCTTTCCTGCATTAAAAAGATCTGATTCACATGACAACCATGTACCCCAAGGAGTCGCACAGCCCCCTGAATTTGAATGACTCCAAGCCAAGATCGGGTGAGCATCAATAATCGAACCAGACGCATCAAAATGAATCGAAGAAGCACCTCCCCACGCCTCATCAGGTGTTAGGTAGTTACTTACTTCGCTATTAGAAATTAAGAACCATCCCCCGCTTCCATCAGGGATACTTCCTGCGCCCGAAGGAAATAGATGCCATTGATAACTGCTTCCTTCTACTTGATCACCACCAATAGCTATCACTTTTGATTTGAAACCTTCAGGAAGGATGAACCCATTTTCATCAGGTTCTCTGTCTTTGATTGATCCGTATGGCCCAACTTCAGGCATTGCTTCCAACAGTTCACTCTCGAGAAGCAATCCGACGCCAGCTAGTCCAGCAATACTATTTTTTAAAAACGATCGTCGGTCCATTGCATCTCCTGAGCAAAGCTAAACCGACCTTACTTAACTAATAGTTACTCGGCAGGGTTTTCTTCTTTTGTTGATCTTCGACGAAAAGCTACAACTGCTGCAAACACAGCAGCAGCAACTGCTGCTGATACTCCGCCTATAACTCCCCCATTACTTCCCTTGTCATCTTTTACAGAAGCTGCTGTTTCTACTGCTTTTGCCAAAGTTGTAGTTGGAGCGGCAGTCGTGGTCGTGGGCGCGGCAGTCGTGGTCGTAGGCGCAGCAGTCGTGGTCGTAGGCGCAGCAGTCGTGGTCGTAGGAGCAGCAGTCGTGGTCGTAGGCGCAGCAGTCGTGGTCGTAGGCGCAGCAGTCGTAGTCGTCGTAGTCGTCGTAGTCGTCGTAGGTGGTGGAGGGATAATTCTTCCCCTGAAAGGCCCTGAAATCTCATAAGTAACCCCAGCGTTGTATGCATCACCGTCGGTGTATGCCTCAACCACTTCGTTTGGTCGTTTACTCGACGGACCCCTCTGTGAGCTGAAATAAAGGCGATCTCTATTTGGGCTAAAACATGGTCCTGTCATTTCAGACCCATCGTGAGCGAGGTCATCAAGGCGACAAAATGGTGCAACTTCTCCTTCAGGGCTTATCACAACAATTTCCATATTCCCACCGTCTTCAGCTACAAATAGATCACCTGAACCTTCTTCCACAGTGACGTTGTCAACTCCAGTTAGCGGTTGCCTGTCATCAATACCATCCCAAATCAATTCATACCTTTGATTTCTAAGGTCTACGCTATGGATACGATTATCACCTTTTGTAGAAAACCAAATCCATCCATTGTGGTACCAGATTCCTTCGCCTCCTGGTGTAATAAAAGCCCCAGGAACTTGTTCTTCAGTAGGCACAGAAGCACCGAAAGGGTCATCAATTTTTTCCCATGTAACATTTCCAGCCTCTGATACAAGCATGGCTTCCAAAATTCCACTCGATAAATCAGGATACGAATCCGGAGTGAACCTATAAAGCAAACCATTATTTTTATCCTGAGTCAGATACAACTTTTCATCTACTGGGTCGACTGCTACAGCCTCATGGGCGAAATACCCCAAAGCATCTCTTTCAATTGCAGTATTTTTTCCCGTCGGATCACATTCCCAGACTTTGCCCCATAGCGGCGGGAAAAAACCTTCCTCGCAAGAAAGCCACGTCCCCCAAGGAGTTGGGCCTCCTGCACAATTGGAATGACTGCCTTGCAGAATTGGGAAAGCATCAATTATTTCTGCATCCTTATTGAAATGTATAGATGAAACTCCACCGTGACCTTCAAAATTTGTCATAAAGTTAAAGACTTCGCTGTTACAAACGTAATACCATCCACCCGCTCCGTCAGGGAAAGTTGCTGCCCCATCTGGAAAAATATGCCATTGATGAGATGTGTTTGGAACCAAATCTCCAGAGGTGGCAATAATTCTGGAAGTAAAACCTTTTGGAAGAATTATTCCGTTAGCATCTGGTTCGATTCCCTCTAACGAACCATAAGGCCCGACTCCCGGCTCTGCAGCAGATACAGCGGCCATATCTAAAGTCGAAATAACCCCAAGTCCTGCTGCGCCTATGAGCCCATTTTGTAAGAACTGCCTACGATCCATACATTTACACTAACCCTCAGTCGCATTTCAGAGAAATTGGAACTATTTCTATTGTGAGTGGTTAGTTTTTTCGGAATATCTCAAGCAATCTTTCAGCTGCAGCTGTAGCGCTGATTTTTCCATCCAAAACTGTCTTTTCTAATTGAGGAACTTGTTCAGCTATAGAAGGATGATCATGTAAATCTGACGATAAACGCTCTTCAACTATTGACCACATCCACTTCAGCTTTTGGATTTTCCTGCGTTCTGACCATTCCCCGCTGTTCTCAAGAATTTTTCTATGATCTGTAATTTTCTCCCAGACTTCATCAAGGCCTTCTCCAGTTAATGAACTGCAGTTAACTACTGGTGGCGTCCAGTTAGAAGTCGCAGGCTGTGTAAGTCTAAGTGCAGAAATATAGTCCTTAGCCGCTTCAAAAGCTTTGGATTGATTTTCACCATCCGTTTTATTAACAGCAATCATGTCAGCTAGTTCTAAAACTCCTTTTTTGATTCCTTGCAACTCATCTCCTGCCCCAGGGAGCATCAAAACCAAAAAAATATCGACCATTTCAGCTACAACAGTCTCGGATTGTCCTATACCTACTGTCTCTACCATGACTATGTCGTAACCGGCACATTCAAGTAGAGCCATTGATTCTCTTGTTGTCCTAGTTACCCCGCCTAAAGTTCCTGAACTGGGTGAGGGTCTCACAAAAGCATTGGGATCATTCGCTAAACGGGTCATTCGAGTTTTATCGCCCAGGATGCTTCCACCGCTAACACTACTAGTCGGATCCACAGCTAGAACCGCTACTTTGTGTCCGGATTCTATAAGTTTGCTTCCCATCGCTTCAATAAATGTGCTTTTACCGACACCTGGGACACCAGTGATTCCTATTCTGTGTGCTTCTCCTAATTTTGAAGAAATCTGAGCTAAAAGACTTTCGACTAGTTCCCTATCGTCTGATCTGTTTGACTCAACTAGAGTTAGAGCCTTTCCAAGAGATGTTCGATCTCCCTTTAAAACCCCTTTAATTAGTTCGTCTAGGTCTACCTTCACGACAATTTCTCTAAAAGTTCAAGAGCGGCTTCAGCGATCACTGTTCCAGAAGGGAAAACTGCTGCGACTCCAGCTTTTTTAAGTTCGTCAAAATCATCTGGAGGTATAACTCCTCCTACCACAATGGCGATGTCCTCGCGCCCTAAAGATTCGAGTTCTTCTTTCAATTGTGGAATCAGAGTTAAGTGACCTGCGGCTAAAGAACTCACACCTACAACATGTACATCATTTTCAACTGCCTGCATAGCTGTCTCAGAAGGTGTTGCAAACAAGGGTCCTATATCAACATCAAAACCTAAATCAGCAAAAGCAGTTGCTATTACTTTTTGGCCACGATCGTGACCATCCTGTCCAATTTTTGCAACAAGAATTCTAGGGCGTCTTCCAGAGTCGGTTTCAAACTTGTCAGCGCGATCTCTGACAGTCTGGACGGCTTCATTGTCGCCTACTTCGCTGCTAAATACTCCTGAAATTGTTCTTACCTCCGCTCTATGGCGTCCAAAAATCTTTTCAAGCGCATCGCTTATTTCTCCGACCGTAGCTCGCGCTCGTGCAGCTTTCACCGATGCAGCTAATAAGTTTTGATTTTCTTCCGCAGCTTTTGTTAACTCTTCAAGGGCAATCTGACATTGGTTTTGATCACGTGTGGCTTTTAGTTCTTCAAGCTGGGCAATTTGTGATGATCTAACTTCAGCGTTGTCGACTCTAAGAACATTTACTAATGACTCTGTCTCAGGCCGGTATCTATTTACTCCTATGACTGACTGCTGTCCAGAGTCAATACGGGCTTGGGTTCTCGCTGCCGCTTCTTCGATGCGTAATTTTGGTATTCCAGCTTCGATAGCTTTTGCCATGCCACCTGAATTTTCAATCTCATTAATGTGTTGCATCGCTTTCTCTGCAAGATCATTAGTTAGTCGTTCCATGTAATAGCTTCCACCCCAAGGGTCTATGACCCTGCATGAATCGGTTTCTTCTTGAAGAAAGACTTGAGTGTCGCGTGCGATTTTTGCCGAGAAATCTGTTGGTAAAGCTAGAGCTTCATCGAAGGAATTTGTGTGAAGTGATTGTGTGTGACCTTGGGTTGCAGCCATAGCTTCTATGCAAGTCCTGATCACATTGTTATAAGGGTCTTGAGCTGTAAGGCTCCAACCAGATGTCTGACAATGTGTTCTCAACGATAGGGAACGTTCGTCTTTTGGTTCGAACTGTGACATCATCCTTGCCCAAATAAGGCGAGCTGCTCTCATTTTGGCTACTTCCATGAAAAAATTCATTCCGATTCCCCAAAAGAAACTTATTCTTGGAGAAAATGAATCTACATCTAAACCTGCTTCTAGACCTGCTCTTACATATTCGATTCCGTCTGCCAAGGTGTAAGCCAGCTCTAAATCTGCTGTTGCTCCAGCTTCCTGCATGTGATAACCAGAAACAGAAATACTGTTGAATCGAGGCATTTCCGTACTTGTATAAGCGAAGATGTCAGAAATTATTCTCATCGATGGCTCCGGTGGATATATGTAGGTATTTCGAACCATGAATTCTTTGAGAATGTCATTTTGAATCGTGCCAGTTAACGCTTTCGCTGGTACTCCCTGCTCTTCAGCTGCGACTATGTACAAAGCCATTATTGGTAATACGGCGCCGTTCATCGTCATTGAAACACTCATTTTGTCGAGTGGGATGCCATCAAAGAGTTTTTGCATGTCCAAAATAGAATCAATTGCGACTCCAGCCATGCCTACATCGCCTGCTACTCGAGGGTGGTCACTGTCATATCCACGATGAGTGGCTAGATCAAACGCAACCGAAATTCCTCTTTGACCATCTTCAAGATTTCTTCGATAGAAAGCATTTGATTCTTCTGCTGTTGAGAACCCACCATATTGTCGAATTGTCCATGGTCTGGTTTTATACATTGTTGCATGAGGACCTCTCAAAAAGGGAGCTAAACCTGGCCATCCATTTAAGAAATCTAAGCTTTCTATATCCTTGTGAGTGTAATAGTCATTGATCTTGATTTTTTCTGCTGTTTCCCATAGCTCACCGTTATTTTGATCTGAATTGTTCGATTCAAGTTTTTCGCTTACGTCACTACTCACGTCTGTAGTCTGATCGAATTCGATTTTGGAAAAATTAGGGATCTTAGTCATGACTAGAACCTCGAATTTTTAACAGTTCCTGAACTTTTTCTTCATTTTTAAGAACCTCTACGATGCCTCCTGAAGATTCAATCTGCTGAAAAGTTTCCCAAGATTTCTGCGCTAATTGTTCTGTAAGACTCTCAACAAACCAAGACCCTCCGGCAGGATCAACAACGCGACCTATGTGACTTTCTTCCGCGAGTAAAAGTTGAGTATTTCGTGCAATACGTCTTTCTGAGTCCCACCCAGAAATTTCATCTGATAGGGAAAATGGAATGACAGTTATTGCCTCCGCTCCGCCTATTCCTGCCGCAAATGCTGCAACTGTCGCATTAAATGAATTAAACCAAGGATCTTTTTTACCCATTGCCTTATTGGAAATAACAGCATGTTGGATTTGTTTTTGGTTCTCTGTTGTTGCCCCACATTCTTTTGTTATCTGTGCCCATAAACGTCTAGCTGCTCTAAATTTTGCAATAGTCATGAACTGATCACTGCTTGATGAATAAGTGAAATACATGTTTTGTATAACCGTTTCAATTTCTAATTCTGTTTTTTCGAGTTCCCGCAAATAGTGGACTGCCAAGGATAACGAATATGCAAGTTCAGCTGAAGTTGGTCCATCAAGTTCTGGATAGAAACTGCTATCGATATCTATAACCTTCGCAAACCCACTTCTGTCTATGAAATCAGGAACCGCTGACAATTCACTGTTATGGTCGCTTTTGGTTCCTTTTCGTAGAGATGCTCCTATGGGGTCTATTCCTAATCCGCCATGACGATCGGGCTTTTCTATATCACGCTGATCCCATAGCTCGATCATCAATTTTGCAATCACTGAACCCTTCACTTGTGGTTTAAACCAAATACTCGTCATATTTAAAAAAACGTCTTCGAGAGTCTTATCTAAATCGTTAATGGACTTAATTCCAATTTTTTCGGAATCAATAAATAATGATGTTGAACCATTTAGAAGTTCATTCAACGCAGCTTTGTTCGCCAATTCGGGATTTGAATCATCGATTAAAGCTCGGACATCCCAAGTCCCATTTTCATGTCCACCTATTTGATTTCCTCGTGTGAAAGGAGTTACGCCGGGGATACCCGAAGGGTTTGTCAGTTTCTGATCTTCAGAACTGTAAATCGCTTTTATTTCAACTCCATCATTGGCAATATCATTTAATGATTCAATTGACTTATCTGACAATGTCTCTGAAGCTAGATCCTCCCAGTCTTGACGAGAGTATGCGTTAAATAAATCTGACATATTTATGGTTTCTTTTTCAGATTGAGAGTTATTATCCACCCTTTGATGGTATTTGAGAAAATGTCGTCAAGATCACCACTTGTGACTAATTACCCTATTTTGGGGCGAAATTTTTTTAAAAACTTATTGTACGGTAGGTTCTGAAAAGAAAAAGATTGCCAACTAAGCGATCTTCTTTGACTTCTGGAAAGATGAATTTATGCGAATATCGACTCTCTTAAACTACGCCAACGACCCAAAAGACTCTGCCAAACAAGCTAAAGATTTGGAGTCGGCAGGTGTAGACATGATCTGGATCCCTGAGGCTTATGGTTTTGATGCCGTGAGCTTATTGGGCTATTTGGCCGCCGAAACTGAGACAGTAGGTCTCGGTAGTGGAATTTTAAATACGTATAGCAGAACTCCAGCAGCTTTGGCGCAAACCGCTGCAAGTCTGGACTCTCTCTCTGGTGGACGTTTCACACTAGGACTAGGTGCATCTGGGCCTCAAGTGATTGAAGGTTTTCACGGAATCCCCTATTCAATGCCTTTAACACGCCTTAGAGAAGTTATGGAAATTTGTCGTTTGGCCTGGAAACGTGAGCCTCTTTCTTATAACGGTAAAGTTTTCGACCTGCCTCTACCTGCCGAACGAGGAACTGGGCTAGGGAAACCATTAAAGATCATTAATCACATGTATCGAGAGGATATACCCATCTATGTTGCTTCTCTGGGGGCTAACAGTGTGGAGGAAACTGCAGCATCAGCCAATGGTTGGCTTCCCTTTATGGTTTTTCCTGAGCGAATGGGAACAGTTTGGGGCGATTCCATCAAAGCCGGTATGGAAAGAAGAGATCCTTCGCTTGGGGATTTTGACGTTGTAGCAGGAGGTTTAGTTGCCATAGGAGATGACGCCGAACAATACAGAAACATGGCTCGACCTATGGCTGCTCTTTACATAGGCGGTATGGGTGCTAAAGGAAAGAATTTTTACAACGACCTTTGCTGTCAATACGGCTTTCCTGACGAAGCAGCAGCAGTTCAGGAAGCCTATTTGGATGGTCGAAGAGATGAAGCTATGGCCGCCCTTCCAGATGAATTAATTGAAAAATCTAATATGTGCGGTGATGAAGCGTACGTTAAAGATCGCTTGGCTGCCTACAAGGAAGCAGGAGTTACAAGCCTTAACGTGACACCTATTGGTGGTGATCCTGCTGTCATTTTGGGCCGCTTACGTGAATTAGCTGAAGATATCTAAAAGGCCTAGATGTCCGATAACTTCTCGCCTTTTGTCATCTCAGTTGGTGATGATGAGATAGCAGATCTTAAGGAGCGCTTAGAAAAAACTAGATGGCCTGATCATTTACCCGATACGGGATGGGACTACGGGATAGACGCAAATTTGGTCAAGGAACTTGCGGAATATTGGAAAGATGAATTTGACTGGCGCTCTTTCGAGACCTACTTAAACTCTTTTGAAAATCTAACTACCGATATCGACGGTCAACGTATTCACACTATCCATGAACGTTCTACAAATCCTGATGCTATTCCGCTGTTGATAAGCCATGGTTGGCCAGGTTCAATTGTCGAATTTCTAGATGTGATAGGACCTTTGACTAATCCGCAAGACCACGGCGGTGATGAATCTGATGCTTTTCACGTGATCGTTCCTTCTCTGCCTGGCTACGGGCTGTCCGGACCTACTTCTGAGCGTGGGTGGGGACCTACACGAATAGCTCGTGCTTTTGCCGAATTGGCTAAGAGTTTAGGTTATGACCGCTATGGCGTACAAGGAGGTGATTGGGGTTCAATAATTTCACGTGAGATATGTCGCGTAGCGCCAGAAAATGTAACTGGATGTCACATAACCATGCTGACTGGGGGGCCTCCGGGGAAGTCTGATGACATGGAAGATATTTCAGATATTGAACAGCAATTACTTGACCGGGCTGCTTGGTATCAAGCAGAGGATGATGGATACTTCCGGATTCAACAAACTAGACCTCAGACTCTTGGCACAGGCTTGAATGACAGTCCTGCAGGTCTTTTAGCTTGGATTACAGAAAAGTTCTACGGTTGGACAGACAATGGTGGTGATCTTCTCAATACTGTTGATAGAGACAAGCTCTTGGCAAACGTTTCTCTTTATTGGTTTACTGGAACCATAAATTCGTCGACACGAATTTATTATGAAATGTTTAAAACCCTTGAGCCCGGTTTCGGTTCAACTGGTGAAACACCTATCGGTGTGTCAGTTTTTCCATATGAACTAATGATGCCGCGCCGACGTTGGGTTGAAGATTCAATGAATTTGGTTCTTTGGGCTGAACATGAAAAAGGTGGGCATTTTGCTTCTTTGGAAACTCCCGAAGTTTTCGTCGAAGATGTCCGAAAATGTTTCAGAGGGTTGCGTTAAATATGAGCTCGTTTGAAGTTCGAAATGGTGAAGTAACTATTGTGGGCGAAACCAAAGGTGTTGGAACTCATGTTGTTTGTATCACTGGTTGGGCTAACAGTAGAGATGTCTGGTCAGGTTTAAGCGAAAATCTGTGTAAAGACCATCAGGTTACTACTTGGGACTTACGTGGTCATGGTGAAAGCGAAGCTCCCCCACCGGGTAACTATGAGCGGGAAGAAGCATTAAAAGATATCTCTGCGGTACTTGATGAAGCTGGAAGACCGTGTGTTCTA
The DNA here is from genome assembly GCA_002699555.1 of Dehalococcoidia bacterium. Classification (GTDB taxonomy): domain Bacteria; phylum Actinomycetota; class Acidimicrobiia; order Acidimicrobiales; family MedAcidi-G1; genus MedAcidi-G1. The sequence goes on along the minus strand of PABN01000037.1, from coordinate 15 downwards.
GTTGGACATAGTTTG
>PABN01000036.1 GCA_002699555.1 Dehalococcoidia bacterium | reverse complement strand
TTGACAAGGAGTCTCGTATTAAATTCTTGATACTTTCACGAACATCCATATACACCCCGGTGAGATTTTATAACACCTTTGCGGCATTATGGTCCTCCAAGATATTACAGGACATGCACTTGTCTAATGAAGACTTTTTATTAAAGAACTTTGATTGTTGAAAATTTAAAATACAAATTTAAACAGTTTATTCAGGCTCTTGAGCCTTCAAATGTCGCAGTTCCAAAAGCACCTAGTTTAGCTTCGCCACTAATCTGGTCGCCGTCGATAGTTGCTGTGGCATCAATTGTTATTGGCATTGGCTGTGTCATGTTTACTGTCCACGAAAGATTGTCTCCATCTACACTGCCATTTTCTAGTTCCATGCTCCCCTGCGGTCCTGACATAGTACCTGTAAGGGTACCTCCATCAGAAGTAAGCTCGAGGGTCCCTGCTTGGGCTCCCATTGGGCTGTTAAGTGTTACATTCCATGTACCGTCAGCACTCACTTTTTTCCTCCATTGATTGTTGTCGCTACTCGCACAAACGTAGATCAAAAACTTTCGATTGTCCCATACGGGATCAACTTTTAATTAATTGAAAATTCTCTAGTTAACTATCTATGTTGTTTCTTTTTCTTTATTCTGGGAACTTACATCATCTCTCGTCACTACTATCAAAGCAGTTATAACTATCGCCCCTCCTGCTATCTGTAAGAGCGAGACACTCTGATCTAGGAAGATCCAAGCTCCTCCTGCAGAAAATACTGGAATAGCTAACATCAGCAAACCTGTAAGACTCAACGAAACGTGCAAATGGGCCCAATTCATCAAAAAATGCCCACTTCCAGGTATTGCCAACAAAACTAATATCCAAAGAAATTCATTTCCGTTAAGAGCTGGGAAACCTGACGTTGAACCTCGGAAAATAATTAAGAAAGGTAACAGACCTATCGAACCTATGAGCATGGCCAAAGTCTGAAGCGTAAAGGTGTCTATTCGCGAACGAACTGATTTCACAGCAACGAAATAACCTGAAAATAAGATCATTGCCAATAATGCAAGTAAGTCGCCTACCGGACTCCATGAAATATCGTTACTTGAACCTAAAACCACTACAGCCACACCTCCTGTAGCGAAAATAGAAATCCCGATCAACCTCTTAGTAATAATCTCTCCGAACTTTCCTCCGGCAACAATTATTAGAACGATTGTTTGCAACGCTCCGATAATCGTTGCATTAGCAACAGTTGTGATACTAAGAGCCGAAAAGAAGACCACTATTTCAGAACAGAATAAAACTGCAACTGGAAATGCAATTTTTATCTGCTCCCACGTAACTCTTTTTCCTATCGCAAAAAAGACCACGCCATAAACAACAACCCCTAAAGATTGGCGCCAAAATGCAATTTCAATACCCGATAAGTTGAGGCGAGCGACAATAATGTTTCCGGTAGACCAAAAAACAACTGCAGCTATTGCTGCAACACGCCCTAAGTGGGACAAATTCAGACTCATTGGAATATTCTCACCACTGAACAATAGATTAAATCTGGATCTTAGCTTGAAGCTTTTACAAATTTTTTTTAGACGTTTACCAAAAGTTAATTCGCCGAAAGGTGTATCTTTCTAATTTATTTACTAATGTTGCGATAAGTTTTGCTGCAAAAATTTGTGGCTTTTAAAATTCAAAATTGGAGATTTGAATGAAGATGATTAAGAGAATTTCTTTACTTTTAGCAATATCGCTTTTAGTAGCGTCATGTGGAAGCGATGAATCAGAGCAGTCAGGCGAAGAGTGGCCTGACAAAATCGTGTTTGGGTTTGTTCCAAGTCAAGAACAAGAAGCCCTACAAGATGACATCCAGCCGATGATGGATCATCTCACCCAAAAACTAGGAATTGAAGTAGAGGGTGTTGTAACTACTGACTTCGTCGGTCTGGGAACAGCTATGGGAACAGGCCAAGCAGATCTTGGTGCTTTTGGACCTGCTGGGTTCGTTATGGCACAACAAAAGTTCGGAAATATGAGTGTTATGGCCCAAGCTATTCGCTATGGGGCGCCCACATATCATGGTCAATGGATGACAAATGATTCCAGCATCTGTAATCCTGGCACATTGAAATCAGGAACAGCTCTAATAAATGGAACAGATGGTATGGAACAAGTCGGTGCAGTAGATGCTGTTGCCTTACAAGTAGGTGTTTCCTTTGGGGACTCTGGTAAAGAACTCGCAGAAACAGTTGATGCAGGAAGTGTCTCTCCGGGAATGTCCTGCATGGCAGATATAAGTAATGTGATCGGAAAGACTGTCGCATTCACAAACGAAAGTTCAACATCTGGATACCAGTACCCGACTCTGCAACTTCGAAATGCAGGAATAGCAGATGACCAGTACGAAAAAGTTTTCGCAGGTGGACATGACGGTGCTGTGGCTGCTGTTTACAACGGCGATGCAGACTTTGGCGTTGCCTATGATGACGCGCGGCGAACAATGAGAAAAACAAACACGGACGTAGGTGACAAAGTAATTGTTTTCAACCTTACTGCGGAAATTCCTAACGACGTAGTCGCTGTAAGAACCGACTTGCCTGACAGTTTGAAGGGTGCCATCTATTACAATATGGACGCTTATCTTAAAACTGAAGAAGGTGAAGCAGTTTCTGACGAAGTGTTTGGCTGGACTGATATGCAAGTAGCTAAAGACTCCGACTTTGATGTCGTTCGTGAAGCAAATGAAAAACTAGGAATCAACGACTAATACTGAAGTTCCAGATTCTTAAATAATTAGGAAAAGCGCGTGATAAAAATCGAACGTGTCTCAGTCACCTACCCAGGTGGAGTTGAGGCTCTACGAAACGTAGACATTGAGATTGATGATGGAGAGTTCGTAGTCATAGTTGGGCTATCCGGAGCAGGCAAATCAACGCTGCTTCGGGTGCTCAACGGACTTGTTCCTGCTACCTCGGGGTCGATACTTGTTGACGGAACTGAAGTGGTGAATGCTAATCCTCAAACGCTTAGACAAGTTCGCTCTAAAACAGGAATGATTTTCCAAACATTCAATCTTGTTAATAGAACGACGGTTTTGAATAATGTGCTTATGGGTCGCCTTGCTAGTGTCCCGTCGTGGCGATCGACTTTAGGTTTATGGCCATCCGAAGATAAAGAAGCAGCGATGCTTGCCTTAGAAAGAGTTGGCATCGTAGACAAGACCTATGTCCGCGCTTCAAACCTTTCAGGAGGACAACAGCAAAGAGTCGGGATCGCCAGGGCTTTAGCTCAAGAACCTTCACTCATGCTTGCAGATGAACCTGTAGCTGCACTCGACCCAGTAACCAGTCGTCAAGTAATGGGAGATTTACAAAAAATTAATCGTGAATTGGGAATCACTACACTCGTAAATCTTCATTTTTTAGACTTAGCCAAAGAGTACGGGAAGCGACTGATTGGCTTACGTGATGGCGTATTAGTTTTCGACGGCGATATAAGTGATGTGACTGACGAAACTTTCCGGGAAATTTATGGAAGAGCTATTACCTCGGAAGATCTTCACGCTATGAATGAAGAACCTCAACAAAGTATCGGCAATGGTAAATGAATGACCATACAAATACTTCTGAAAGACCAGTAAAACCGAAACCTCGAGCACGCTCATTTTTAATCGCATTAGTGCTTTTAGCTTTAACTTTTTGGGCAGCGATTAAAGTTTCTTTCGATATTTCTACTTTTTGGGAGGTTTGGACTAATCCTATATGGGGCATGTTTTGGCCGATCCCTTGGGATTGGGTTTTCACGAAGGAAAACACTTTTGACCCATTGATTGAAACTCTACAGATCGCTGTGGCATCAACTCTTCTCGGTTGTTTAGTGGCCCTTCCTGTTAGCTTCGCTATGTCGTCTCTTACAACGCCCAATAAAGTTGTCTACTTCATCAGTAAAACTATTATGAACCTAGTACGTGCTGTACCGGATCTTTTCTGGGCAAAACTGCTTGTAACCGCCATAGGAATTGGGGCTTTTGCAGGAGCATGGTCGCTTTCAATTTTTTCTTTAGCAGTGATGGTAAAACTTTTTAGCGAAACAGTAGATGCAGCTGACCCGAGACCTCTTGAAGCTGCCCGCTCTTCAGGAGCTCGACATCTACCTGCCGTAAAAGCGGGTGTACTCCCTACTGTTTTCCCTTCCTATGTAGCTTATTCCCTGTATATTTTTGAACTTAATATCAGGGCATCGGTTGTACTCGGTCTTGTTGGAGCCGGTGGCGTAGGCAGAGTCATTGAAACTCAACGTCAGTTCTTTCGCTTTGACCGCATATTGGGATTGCTCATAATTATTTTTGGAATCGTATGGGTGATAGAACAAATTAGTGTCTCGTTAAGAAAGAGGCTCGTTTAGTATGGAAACTCTTTCGGATACGTCCACCCCTGCTAAAAGGCCTCCTGCACCAAAAACTACTCAACGTTGGTTTATTGCAATCCCATTTTTGGTCGCAATTGTTTGGTCTCTCATTGGACTGGACATAACTCTTTCACGCTTGCTAAACGCACCAGGTGACGCTTGGTCAATTATAAGACAAATGGTGCCGCCAGCTTTTGGTGAAGTTTATGAACGTGGTGCAGTCGGAAAAATATTCGAATCCGTATACATAGCATGGATTGGGACAATAATCGGAGCTTTTGCATCACTTCCTCTGGCCTTCTTAGCTGCCCATAACGTTGCTCCTCTATGGATCCGATCTCCTATACGCCAATTATTCAATGCGATCAGAGCAGTGCCAGAACTTATTCTCGCTGTGATCCTCATACCGGTCACGGGACTGGGGGCGTGGGCAGGAACTCTAGCGATTGGCATACACTCAATCGGCACTCTCGGTAAATGGGCTTGTGAATCAATTGAAGATATTGATGAAGGACCAATAGAAGCAACAAAAGCATGCGGGGGTAAATGGGTTAGTGGTATGAGATGGGGAGTTCTGCCCCAAGTTATGCCCGTCATAAGTTCTTACTGGTTATTTAGATTTGAAATTAACGTAAGGGCTTCTGCTGTTCTAGGAATGATTGGGGCCGGTGGAGTTGGTTCAGAACTTGTTTCTCAACTCTCATTCAGGAATTTCCCTGCGGCTAGCGCTGTTTTGATTATGACAATGGCGGTGGTCTTGACGATAGATACCATTTCTGCTGCCGTGAGGCGCAGAATAATAAAAGGAGCGGAAACTACCGACGAAGATTCACGCACTCTTGAAGCTATTACAGACTTGACTGGAATCAGAAGCTAATAAATAAATCACCACTTTTAATAATTACTGCTTTAACATTTTAATATGAACGAGGATGTAATTGGTATTGACATTGGTGGCACCTCAGCAAGATCAATTGTTCTAGATCCCTTTAGTTTCAAAATAAAAAAACAACTAACAGCAACAAGTAGTGACAACGGAAGAGAACTTGTCCATATTATTAAATCCCTTGTTGAAGAATTAGAAAAAATCACAAATCAATCATTTCCAACACTCGGCTTAGGAATAGCGGGATTGGCCCATAGGTCAGGAATAGTCAAGTACTCCCCCAACCTTCCTAATCTCATTGAATTTCCTATAACTACTGAGGTTGAAAATGAGCTCGGCATCCCTGTCGTTTTAGGTAACGATGCGACTGTAGGAACTATTGCGGAATGGAAAATAGGCGCAGGAAAAGGAAGTGACAATTTTACTTTGGTGACTCTGGGTACTGGAATCGGAACAGGTTTTGTATTAGATGGACGCCTTATTCTCGGCAATAATGGATTCGCTGGTGAAGCTGGTCATATGACGATAGATGTCAACGGTCCAGTCCATGTAACAGGTCAAAAAGGGCCTTGGGAATATTTCGCCTCAGGCAATGCTTTAAATCGCATTGTGCGGCACGAAGCTTCAAAAGGGACCTACCCTTGGGGAGTTAATGAAGCGGGCAACTGGAAAAATGTTACAAGTAAACATTTGGCTTCTGGAGTTAAAGATTTTGAGCCGGACTCTTTAAGAATTTTAGATCATTTTTGCCATGAAGTGAGCAAGGGGCTAGTCAATCTAGTTTTACTCCTAGATTTAGAAAGAATTGTACTCGGTGGTGGAGTTTGTGAAATCGGAGAACCGTTGAGAAGTGGTGTTGAGGAATGGATAGAAAGAACTCTTATAGGAAGTGATCACCGTCCGAAGATCGAAGTGAAATTAGCAGAGCTAGGTTCAAATGCTGGAGCTATTGGAGCAGCTCTTTCTACAACTGACTTGATTTAACCTCTGCCTAATTCCTTATTAAACATTTCTAGAACCCTACCCCAAGCAATTTCAGCAATCTCAGAGTTATAGGTACCAAGAGGGTTTTCCTCGTTAGCGAAAGCATGACCTGTCTCAGGGTAAATGTTGAAAGTAACTTCCTTACCCAACTCTTTAAGTTTGCTTTCTAGTTCAGAAACTAAATCCGGAGGAAAAAAATCATCAACACTAGCAAAATGTCCTTCAATACGAGCTGTCAGATTTGTCCAGTCAGGCTCGTTGTCTCCTAAGGGGGCCCCATAGAACGGAGCTACAGCAGCAATTCTTTCACCTTCTGATGCAGCAATTAAAAGACTTAGCATCCCTCCCATACAAAACCCGACTACCCCAACGGTTACCCCATCAACATTAGGGTTTTTCAATAGATAATCGATTGCACCTGACATGTCCCTAGTAGCTCTATCTGGCGGCAAGGTACTCATTAGTTCCCCAGCCTTGTCCATCTCAGAATGTCCAGCCAATTCACCATGATATAAATCTGGTGCTAACGCTACGAACCCATTTTCCGCAAGTCTGTCACACACAGACTTAATTTGTGGTGCTAACCCCCACCATTCTTGGATAACCATGATGCCAGGACCTGATCCTTCTGGCGTAGCTAGATAACCGCCGGCTGTAGCGTCACCTGCTTCAAAATCAACCATTTCACCAAACATGCTCTACTCCTCTAAAAAATAATCTTTTTTTTACAAACTCTTTTGAGAAACAATATAAGGAAATGTTGTTCATTGATGTGTCCAGTGAAAAGAGGACGTAACCTTCCAGTTGTAACCCCGCCCCTGTAGCTCAGCGGATAGAGCATCGGCTTCCGGAGCCGTGTGCGCAGGTTCGATTCCTGCCAGGGGCGCAAAACACAGATGGTCACTAAATCGAATAGACTGTGATTACATCTGAACCCAGAATAAAAAGAGAGTTTTTAACCCAAGCAATGTCAAATCAAAAACAGCCACGATGGACTTTCCAATGGAAAGAACTATACGAAGAAGTCATAAATACCGGACTTTGCACCGGTTGCGCAGGGTGTGTCATCTCGTGCCCACATGATGTAATTGGCTATGAACACGCTCCGGGAGCATACAAACCTTTTCACTTGGAAGAAGAACTAGGAACAGATAACTGTGTGCATGGTGAAAAGGGTTGCACTTCATGCACTCGAGCATGCCCAAGGTTCAGAGATTGGGAAACTGAAGCAGAAATGCACCTTTTTGACCGCCATCGAAAACCAGAGGAACTATCCGGAGTTTACAAAGACGTTCTTCTGACGAGAGCTAGTGATTCAACAGTTCATGAACTTGGTCAAGATGGAGGTCTGGTTTCAGCGATACTCATTTGGTGTCTGGAAAACGGAATCATTGACGGAGCTTTAACCTCTCACCTCGAAAATGACGAAGAAAATGGTAATTCTTGGAAAGCTATTCCTGCTTTAGCCACTGACAAAGAATCTGTTTTGGCTGGAGCTGGGAGTAGGTACACCTACTCTGCTAACACGCTTGCTATAACCGAAGCCCGTGAAAAAAATCTCGAGTCATTAGCCCTTGTTGGAATGAGCTGTCAAACTTCTATTGCTCCTGTCATGTGGAACCGCAAGGTAGGCAAAGCTGGCAAACCCATCAAATTAAATATCGGATTACTTTGTTCGAAGTCATTTGATGATTCAATTTTCGAAGAATTATTTTGGGCAAAATACAGACTTCCAAAAGAAGAGATGACCAAAATGAACATTAAAGGAGTTTTCCAAATTTGGATGAAGAATGGTGACTACCATGAAATTAATCTTAAAGAATGTCATGCTTGGACACGAGAAGGATGCAATCACTGTCCAGACTTCGCAGCCGAACACGCTGACATATCTACAGGAGGTATTGGCAAATACAACGACTGGACACTAACTGTTGTTCGTACAGAACTAGGCCGTCAAATAATCATGCGGATGCTTGAAGAAGGTGTGATAGAAGGTAGGCCGGGAGACAGTGATCCAGATGCAATCGAGCTAATGCATAAGTTGGCAGCTAAAAGTCGATCTAGATGGCCTGATTGGGCAAATTCTTCAGCAAGAGTAGGACTGCCTCAATACCAAGGGTGAATGCCTGACTTTATGAACAAGCCTCGCTTGAGTCGTTCAACCACCCATAATTTTCGGAAATCATTTTAGAGTTCAAATCATCTCTATGTTTACGAATAAAATCATCTAATTCTTTAAACTTTTCAAATGTAACTGCTTCTTTAACTCCGTTAATCACACATTCGCAATAGCTTCTAGCTTTGAATGTTGACATATCAGAATTAGATTCCTGGCAAGCTTCTACAAAGTTTCTCACTACAAGACCATCCTGATCTTCCCAAGTCTCAGGGACACCATCGTTAGCGCAGCCAGAAAACAACAAAGCGCAAACAAGTATGACTGTAAACAAATTCCTATTTAAAAAATTTTTATCCACAGCGTGAGGTTAGCGCAATACAAGCAATATCAATCGCCAGCTATAATTTTGGCTCGTGTAATAACCTTGTCAAACATCGATTCAGTTAATCGGCCTGTAAAAGTGTTCTGCTGGCTTACATGGTATGAACATATAAGTTTCCTGTTTGAATCAATTGCAACTTCTAGACCATGGGAAAATTTTGGCTTGGGGTTTAGTCCGAACTCAACTGCTGCAGACATATAGCCAATCTGACCTAAAGCCACAACAACTTTTATGTTCTTTAAAGTTGCAATCTCTCTTTCGAAGAAAGGCCGACACTTGCTCCTTTCTTTTTGGTTTGGTTTATTTGCCGGCGGCACGCACTTAACAGGAGAGGTGATAAATACGTTTTCTAGTTTCAACCCGTCTTTCAAATGAACTGACTCAGGTTGATTTGCTAAACCTGACCTGTAAAGAGCTGAATATAAGAAGTCTCCTGATCTGTCTCCAGTGAAAACCCTTCCAGTTCTGTTAGCTCCATGTGCACCAGGTGCTAGGCCAACAATAAGTATTCGTGCTTTCGGATCTCCAAAACCTGGTACTGGCAATCCCCAATATTTCTGATCTTTATATGCAGCGCGTTTTTCTTCTGAAACTTTTTCACGCCAAGCAACAAGTCTCGGACAAGCTCTACATGAGATAACTTCCTTCTTTATTGTTTCTAATTCAAGAACGTGATCCACATCTGAAGGGTAGGTTGAACTATTAATGACAGCTACTTTAATTATCTTCGTGCGTCACGGGAAAACTCCTACGACGGGAACCAAACTTCCTGGAAGGGCGCCTAACTTGCACCTGTCAGATGAAGGAAAATCACAAGCAGAAACGATTGCTAAAGAAATCGAGAAGTCTTCGAGCAGTTTCCTAGGTAAAAGAATCTCAGCTGTTTACGCATCACCTATGGAACGGACACAAGAAACTGCCAGACCAATCGCTAAAGCTCTTAACTTGCGTGTACGTACTCTTAAAGGACTTAATGAATGTGATTTTGGTGACTGGACAGGTCGCAGATTACGTGACCTCTCGAAACTAAAGTCTTGGTCCACCGTACAAAAAAAGCCTTCTAGCTTTAGATTTCCAAATGGAGAATCATTTTCTGAAATGCAAAATCGCATGCTGAGAACTGTAGACAAAATGCGTGAACGTCATCCTGGGGAAACGATTGTATGCGTTTCGCATGCAGACCCTATAAAAGCAATACTTGCTTCTGCCGTTGGAACACCACTGGATCTATTCCAAAGAATTATGGTCGGACCTTGCTCAGCTTCTGTTGTTCTGTATACGAAAGAAAGACCTTTAGTTTTAACCCTAAATTCGAATGGTAATTTTAATGGGTCTTTAAGCTAGTAAAACCACTAACTTATTAATTGTTTCGTTTAACAAAATTGGATATGAAAGGTAACGTCAATAACGATGGAACGCCCTGAAATAAACTGGGAGCATACTGATAGTTTTACTGCAGGTACGGTTGGGCCGCAGGGTAGACGTGTCTTTTTCTTACAAGCTTCTTTTGGAAATCAAGTTCTCTCTTTAAAAGTTGAAAAACAGCAAATATCTGGTCTAGCTGATTTTCTAACAAATATGCTAAATGATCTACCTCCGGCGGATGAATCTGAAATGTTAAATAACGCTACTTCAGAAACACAATTTGTCGATCCGGGAGAACCTGACTGGGTGATCGGCAGTTTGGGTGTTACTTATGAGCAATCAGAAGACCAACTAATACTTATAGCTGAAGAACTTATTCGGGATGAAAATTCTGAACCTGCGCAAGCTCGACTGCCACTAAGTCGACTTCAAGTCGAGCATTTTGTTCAAACAGCACAAGAACTAATTTCTAGCGGTCGTCCACCCTGCCCTTACTGCGGGTCTCCTCTGGAACCGGATGCTGCGGGCTGGTGCCCGTGTTTCAACTAGAAAGAAAACATCTTGAAAGAGGAAGAAAGAACAGAAACTGAACAAAATCCGTTCAAAGAGCGCAAACCTATAGAAAATGAGCTTGCGCTCGAAATACTTAACTTCGGAGAAATTGAGCTAGTCGGTCGAATGCCTTGGGCATCAAATGGAACTTTTTTGGTAAACCTAGAAAAGGATGAGTTAAATATCCAAGGGATATATAAACCCGAGAAAGGTGAACGCCCTCTGTACGATTTTCCTCAAGGTATTTACAAAAGAGAGGTAGCAGCCTTTGAACTTGCGAATCATTTGGGTTGGGGTCTTATACCCCCAACTGTTCTCAGAAACGGACCTTTAGGAGTAGGTTCTTTGCAACTTTACATACCTTGTGATTATGAGAAGCACTATTTCACAATCCACAAAGAACCAAAGTTCAAAAATGATCTAATCCGTCTTGCAACTTTTGACCTTTTAGTCAATAACACTGACAGAAAAGCGGGCCATGTCCTAATAGGAAATGATGGATTGATTTGGGCTATAGATAACTCTCTATGCTTCCACGAAGAATTTAAAATCCGAACAGTTATATGGGATTTCAGCGGAGAAGAACTTCCTAAACAACTTATTTCAGACCTGAATAAAATAGCTGATAAAGGATTACCAGAAAAATTTTCAGAACTTTTAAATGCAAATGAAATTGAAGCCCTTTTACAAAGAACTAGAGCCCTTATTGTAAATTGCTCCTTGCCCCATGACCCATCAGGAAGACAAGTTCCTTGGCCTCTGCTATGAGAACCTGTTATTGAGCCTCAAGAGCCTCAATTAGTTTCGGCAGAACTTTGTGCACATCACCCACTATTCCAAGATCTGCAATTCCAAAAATTGGTGCTTCCTCATCTTTGTTAATTGCAATGATGTTAGCTGAACCCTTCATGCCAACTAAGTGTTGTGTGGCTCCAGAAATACCACATGCGAGATAAACCGTTGGCTTGACTACTTTCCCAGTCTGTCCAACTTGATATGAATAAGGCACCCAACCCGCATCTACAACAGCACGAGATGCTCCGGGGGCTCCTTTAACCAAACTTGCCAACTTTTCGATCATTTCGTACTTTTCAGGCTCTCCAAGACCTCGACCTCCAGATACGACAATGTTCGCTTCATCTAAACGTGGTCCACTACTTTCTTCAACAAATTGATCTTTTACAACTGCAGTTCCGGTATTACCAAGATCCCCTACTTGAAGGGTTGATACTGATGCTGGACCCCCACCTGTGGATTCTGCTACGAAAGATTTTGGTCGCACAACGAAAATATCCAAACCCTCAACTGTAGTTCCCGTAAAAACGTCCTTAGTTCCACCGAATACAGGTTCATGTCCAAGAAGGCGATCCCCATCTGGTTTTAAATCAACAACGTTCGTTATAACAGGAGTGTCAAGTTTCGCTGAAAGGCGACCTGCAACATCGCGCCCATCATAAGTAGTCCCACATAATAAAACATCTGGACCTGATCCCTGTGAGCAGGCATCAGCTATAGCAGATGCAATTCTCGGACCGGCAAGCCCATTATCGAGTGATCCAATCGAATGGACCACTGAAGCACCATGGTCACCTAGTTCTGCGGCAACTGAATCTGCATCACCTGCTATTACAACCTCTACAGAGTCTGCTAATTCTCGAGCTTTAGCTAAAAGTTCAAGAGTGATCGAAGCAACAACACCATCGCTTGCTTCACCATGGACCCATATTTTTGCAAATCCCATTCGTATGCCTCCTAAAGAACCTTAAGATCATCAAGGAAAGCCATGATCCGTTCATGAGCTTCGCCTTCATCAACAATTACTTCACCGGCTTCACGAGCAGCCGCATCAGCTATCTCAGTTATCTCTTGACGAGCACCTGCCCAACCAACCGTTGTTGGATCAATTCCTAGAGCTGCAAGATCGAGCTCTTCAACAGGTTTATTCTTCGCTGCCATGATTCCTTTAAATGATGGATAACGAGGTTCTACCACACCAGCAGTAACAGAAATAACGGCTGGAAGAGGACAATCAACCACATCATAACCAGATTCGGTCTGACGCTTAATAGTTGCCTGCTCTCCATCTACTGAAACTTCCTTTCCAAAAGTAACAGATGGGAGACCTAGAATTTCTGCCACCTGCTCTGGAACTGTTCCTGTGTATCCGTCACTTGACTCAGTAGCAGTAAGAATCAAATCAGGATTTGAACGTTTTATAGCTGCCGCTAAAACCTTTGCAGTGGAAAGAGAATCGGAACCAGCAAGTGCTTCATCACTAACCAGAATTGCGCTTTCAGCTCCCATAGCTAATGCTGTCCTTAAGCCTCCAGTTTCTCCTCCTGGAGTCATTGAAACAAGACGAACTTCTCCTGACCCAGCGGCATCAACAAGTTGCAAAGCCATCTCAACTCCATAAGAGTCAGACTCGTCAAGGATTAATTTGGTATCACGCTTTAAAGTTTTCGTATCGGGATTCAACTCACCTGGGTCAGCCGGATCCGGAATCTGTTTAACACAAACAACTACATCCATTTCGTTATTTTGCCCTTTATATGATCAAACTGGTACATCAAGTGACCAATTTCATCTGATTTTATAAGTTTTTTTTAAGCTTGAAGGAGAAAGAAAAAGCCAATTTCAAATAGTTTTCATAACACTTAGGCTTCAACACAAATCTTTTAGTAATTCAGAACTACTGTTATTTAAGATGAAAGTTCTCCTAATAGTAAATCCTTTAGCTTCCTCTGTAACTGGAAGAACGAGAGCCGTTATTCAAAAAGCTCTATCAGCTGACCATCGCCTTGAAGTAGCGGTGACCAATCGAAGAGGTCACGCTACGCGAATCGCTCAGAATGCAGCCAAAGATGGAATAGATATTGCAGTAGTACTCGGTGGAGATGGAACATTAAATGAAGTAGCTAATGGCTTAGTCGACTCAGGAACAGCCATGGCTGCTATTCCTGGTGGCTCTACTAATGTTTTTGCTCGCACTTTAGGCATTCCTGACGATCCTATTGAAGCTACAGGAGCGTTATTGGACTCTCTGGAAGCTGGATCGACACACCGGATAGGCCTTGGTTCAGTGAATGAAAGATACTTCCTTTTTCATGCTGGAATAGGATTCGATGCAGCGGTCGTTGAGCAAGTAGAGAGAAAAGGTGGTGTTTTAAAACGTTTCGCTGGTCATCCTCTCTTCGTTGTCGCCGCAATAGGAACTTGGCTCCGACACTATGACAGAAAGCGTCCCGCTTTTCGAATATCGACACGAGAGGTGAGCGACAAAGAGATCGGTGACCTAGAAAATACAGGAGTCGAAGGGTTATTTTCGGTCTGTTTAAATACCGATCCTTATACGTATCTAGGAAGTAGAAAAATTTCCCTAGCTCCAAATGCAAATTTAGATACCCCGTTAGCTTTGGCGACATTTAAGAATCTGACTCTAAAAAGATTACTTCCAGTTGTCTTAGGATCTTTAGGAATAGGAAAATCTACAACCTCGTCAAGTCGTAGCGTAGATTTGCGAAGTGATTTAATAGAAGCACAAGCAGTCGCCTATAAACCAATACCTCTACAAGTAGACGGTGACTTTCTCGGAAATTTCGAAGAGTTCTCATTCCGTTATAAAGCATCCTGTTTGGATGTAGTAATGCCAATAAAGTTGACCGATTTTCAAAATTCTTGATTTAAAACTTCTACCGCTAAACTTGGGAGATTGGTGATTATCCCATCAACACCCCATTCGCTTAGCTGCAGAATCCTGCTTTCATCATCAACAGTCCAAACATTTACATTTAACCCACGAGAATGTGCTTTCTCTATTAAAGACTTATCAACTAAATCATCCCAAGGGTTAATTGATGAATGGTGATGTGCTTTTACACGATCCAGTATCTGAGTGTCATCACTTCTTTCAGTAAAAAGCCATCCAGTATCTATTAACGGATCCGTTTCTTTAATCCGATTAATTGCGTTCATATCAAAAGAGGAGACCAATATTTTGTCGGTCGACCTATAAGCCCTTACTAATCCCACCACCGCCTCACAGACAAGATCCACCTCATCAAAGTCAGGCTCACCTGGAAGGTGCTTTATTTCAATATTTACCCCCATGCTTTCTGACGCCTCAAAAGCTTCAGCTAAACTTGGAACTCCTTCGGGAAGATGCTCTGAATCCAAATCCCTAATTAAACTTCCATCAGCAAGATGTGCGTCATGATGAACTACTAAAACCCCATCTTTTGATCTACGCACATCCAGCTCTATCCAATCAGCACCTTGATCAAAGGCTCCCGAAAAAGCATCTAAAGAATTTTCGGGAAAATCAACTGAGGCTCCTCGATGTGCAATTATCAAAGGGCGTTTCTTAAAGTTCACAAATTTACCCTGCCTTATAAATCAATTTTTTCAAAAATTTTCTCAGAAGGTAAACAAATTTGAAATCTCACACCATTACTTCCTTCATTTGAAACGACCGTAAGAGAACCTTCTAGCTCCTGTTGAATAAATGTTTTAACTATCGTAAGTCCAAGTCCGACATTATTTTCAATATCGAAACCTTCAGGGAGCCCAACCCCATTGTCAGAGACTTCAACCATTACAGACTCTTCATTCTTGCTTAGTAAAACATCAACCTTTCCATCTTCTAGTTTCCCCGAGGTTGATTTGAATCCATGATCTAAAGCATTTTGCAACAACTCAGTCACCACAACCGCCAGGGTGGTCGTGACCTCTGAAGGCAACAAGCCTGTATCTCCACTGACTTCTATGGAAATAGGTTTAGCCGGTGAACTTAAACCTTCTTTTACTAGTTCCACAAGGGGTCTCATCACTTCACCAAAAGTAACCTCCCCCTCTTGACTAACTGCAAGAGTTTCATGCACGACCGCTATCGCTCCTATTCGTCGTACCGATTCGTTTAATGCCATTTGAGCTTCATCAGAATCTAGGCGTCGACCTTGAATTCTAAGTAAGGAAGAAATGGTTTGAAGATTGTTCTTGACCCGATGATGTATCTCACGAATAGTCGCATCCTTTGAGATTAATTGCTGGTCACGACGACGCAATTCTGTGACATCTCTAACTAATACTGCCGCTCCTGTAGCTTTGCCTGAATGTAGAAGTGGAAAACAGTGACTCACGACGAAAGTTTTATCTTCTCGCTCAAGCTCATCTGTGACCGAGCTCTTAAGAGAAAAAGCTTCATTAAGAATTTTTGAACTTAAGCCAGTTTCTTCGAATCGGGATCCAACCACTGGCCGGTGCCAACCAAGTCTATGAAGCAAAGAAACTGCATTCGGAGAAGCAAATTCTATTTGACCATCGGTATTCACTAGAAGTAATCCGTCCCCAAGTCTTGGCATTCGATGTCGGAAACGTGAATCCTCGCCGTATGGGAATTCTCCTCGTTCGAACATCTCTGCGAACCTGTCAAAGATACTTAGATAAGTTCTTTCCATTTCAGATCTAGGAGGTTCTTCAATAGCAGCTTTCTCACTAGCTAAGATTGCTACCGTTTCACCCTGCCACATAACCGGTATTGTTGTAACACTAATTTCACGATCACTGCCCGCTGGAACCTTTCCGCTCAATATTTGGCTATCTGTAAAAGTTTCAGACACTAACGGTCGACTTTGTGCTTCAAACTTTTGACCGACTAAATCAGCTCTATACAAGGTCGTTGAAGTAGTGGGACGTACGTGCGCCAACAAAACAAAAGAATCAATCGTTGTGCCTTTGGTCGGCAAATACAGGAGTAAATCAGAAAAGGAAAGATCTGCTAATAAACCCCAAGATCTTGTTAAGTCCTGTAGGTAAGAGATTGAATCATCTTCTAAATTGCTGTTTTCCTTAGCTAATTCTTCTAAAGACGCCATTTCAAACAGTCTTTCACATTGACTTCCTAATTACTCACGGAAATTCAACTAAAGCCAACGGGCCGGCCTGAGTCTTGGATGCCAATCTCTGCATAACCTATTTTGCTACCCGGAATTCCAACTTCGCGACCATTGATATCCGTCAACCAGATAACACCAGTCTCTGTTTTTAGCGTTTCTTCCAGATTTGACTTAAAGCCGCTCAGATCGAAATCGTCTGCCATTTCAAGGTTTATTTCCTTCTGCATATGTGCAATACCAATACGTAAATCCATTTTTTTTATCCCCTGACTATCAGTTAATTTTAAGTTCTCGGTGGCGCCGCTTAGAGGGTTTTAAATCCTCTTCCACAACTCTTGCTATTTCGGAGAAAATAGATCCTATTTCAGTGGAAGGATCTGCTGCTACTGGGTTTCCGTTATCCGAACCTGCTCTTAATGTCGGAACTAAAGGTATCTGCCCTAATAAGGGAACACCTAATTTTTCTGCAAGAGCTCCACCACCACCTTCACCAAACAGTTCATAGCGTTGACCGTCATCACCGGTGAACCAGGACATATTCTCTATCACTCCTTTTACCTCGATTTCGACTTTCTCCGCCATGAAAGCCGCCCGCTGTGCAACTGATTGGGCTGCTATTTGTGGAGTTGTAACAACTAGCATCTCAGAATCAGGCAGAAAACCAGCTAATGAAATGGCAGTATCACCAGTACCAGGCGGTAAATCGATAAGTAGAAAATCAGGTTCGTCCCAAGCAACATCTGTTAGGAACTGATTGAGAGCTTTGTGAAGCATTGGGCCACGCCAGATTACAGGCTGATCTTCTTCTGCAAAAAATCCCATAGAAATTGAACGCACTCCGTGTGCAGTAGGTGGTATCAGCATGTCATCAATGACAGTTGGTGGTTCAGTAATACCCAACATTCTCGGAATAGAAAAACCCCAAACATCTGCATCGATTACGGCTACATCATTCCCACGTTTCGAAAGAGCAACTGCCAAATTTGTCGTAACTGAAGACTTTCCAACTCCACCTTTACCAGAAGCAATAAGGAGAACTCGAGTCTTTACGTTTGATTCGAAGAATGATGCTGGGGGTGCGCCATGAGATCCTTCTCCTTGTGTTTCTGTTTGGGACTCTTCATTCATTAGTAAAAACTCTACTGCTGCTCTATTTTTTTGGATACCTAAACATTTCTTATTCGGTCCACTTTCCAAAAAAAAAGAAAAACGTTGCGTTATGAAAAGACTTTTATCTCTTTATCTAAAGCAAAATTATCCTTCTTTTAGTTATATTTCTCCCAACAAAAGAGTAATGCCAGGGTTTCAGTAGAATAAATGTATGAAGAATGCGTCTCTAGACCACACAGAGTTCGCCTCTATAGTGACTGCGATCACTGGAGCTTTTGGCGATCCCACCAGACGAGATATTTACTTGTATATACGAGAATGTGAAGAAAGTACTAATGCATCGCAAATCGCAGAAGAATTCAGCCTTCACCCCAACGTTGCCAGACACCATTTAGACAAACTCCTTTCAGGCGGCTATCTCGAAGTGTCACTTAAAAAAAGTACCGGATCAACTGCAGGTCGACCTTCGAAGACATACAAGATTTCAAATCCCAATCAACCACTAAATCTTGACGTAAGAAGGGATTCCATTCTTATAAGTCTTCTAGCTCGAACCTTATCTATGCTGCCTTCTGAAGAAGCTGAGAAACTAGCAGAAGAAGTTGGCTCAGAAGTCGGACGTTCCATGGCGGAATCTCTGGGAATAAAAGAAACGCAACGTTCTTTTCGTTCTGCTACAGATGCAATAGTAGATGCGCTTATCTCTCATGGGTTTTCAGCTCGCGCGGAACAATCTGAGAATGGGCAGCTAAGAATTCTTTCTGAACATTGTCCTTTCGGTAGCATGCCGATTGAACATCCAGTCATTTGTGCAGTCGACCGAGGGCTTGTTAGAGGGATGTTAAGCGTTTTATATGGTGAAGTTCAGACTGATCTAACTTCTTCGCTGCCTATGGGTGACGAAATTTGCGTTACTGAAGTTTCAATTTAATCGTGTATTTATTTCTTATTTAAATATGCTCCATCAGTTTTTTTCATCATGAAAATCTTTGTAGTTCGTCATGCTTCAACTATTGAACGGTTCACCTGGGACGGTGATGACTCAGAAAGACCTATCGATAAAGAAGGTTCAAGTCAGTCACTAATGATCGCAAAATACTTTCTAAATACCAATATCTCTTCTATTTTTTGCAGTCCAGCTGTGAGGTGCCAGCAAACAATCTGGCCCACTGCTCAACAATCAAATACAAAGATTGAACTATCAAACTCACTTTCAGAAGGCTCAACTAGCCAAACAAATGATTTAGTCGAAAAACTTGTGCAAATGGAAAGTTCTGAGGCTGCCTCAATCTTTTGCAGCCATGGAGACGTAATTAGTGAATTGATAAGATCCTTGACTTTAAAAGGAATGAATATACCGAAAAGAAAGGGGTTTGCTAAAGCATCAATTTGGGAATTATCTTTTTTGAATGGGAAAATAGAGAGTGGTTTTTACCACGAGTCTCATTTGAGTTGAACCTTAAAGAAGTCCTTCTAATGTCAGAAGTTCAGTAAGTTCCGAAGGTGGATCGGAAAGCATTTTGAACTGTTCTACATATTTTTCGGAGTTGTCTATTCTTTCAAAGATCTTTGCTTCTACTATCGCTTTATAAGCAATTGCATATGGATCTTGTGGATTAATTTCTAGCGAAATACCCAAAGAAATTAAACTTAAATCTGCCAGTTGTGGGTCTCCAGAGATAGCCAGCAACCAACCACGATGGGCGTAAAGTGAAGAATTTGTTGGGTTATTTTCAGTGCCTGAGTCGAGGAGTTCTAAAGCTAGAAGCAAATCTCCGCTTCGTGCAAGCTCGCTGGAAACACTTTCTCGGAAACGACTAGATGCAATTAAGTCGCCAATGACAGGTGGAGAATTTAAAGAGTCTAAAAATATTAGGTCTTCAGAGGCTTCTAATATTTTTCCTTCTCTGAAATTTACGATTGCTCGAAAGGCTCTGGCATCTGGATACGACGGATCAAATGTTATGGAACTTTCTATGTCAATAAGCGAATCTTCCAATTGTCCACCCAGCCATCGCATCCAACCTCTGTAGGCAAGCGCTTCAGCATTTGAAGGTTGCAGTTCAAGAACTTGATCATAGATTTGCATTGCCTCTTCTCTGGGAGCTACTGA
This sequence comes from Dehalococcoidia bacterium, assembly GCA_002699555.1. Classification (GTDB taxonomy): domain Bacteria; phylum Actinomycetota; class Acidimicrobiia; order Acidimicrobiales; family MedAcidi-G1; genus MedAcidi-G1. The sequence continues at coordinate 21,712 of PABN01000036.1, read as the reverse complement.
TGCCTCAATCAACAGAGTCCTTGGAGACAATCTGATTTCACCTGATATTGCATCTCCCGAATTCCTACTACCTGCAGTTTTAGCTACTAAAAAACCTGACCCGATTGCTACTACACAAACCAACGAGATCCACATCCATTTAGACCGGTTGAGCATAAAAGAAAATTTACTCGTTGAGTTATTAAGATTTTTCTCTTTACTCTCTTTGCCCATCCATGAAAATAAAATTGTTACTGTTCCAAAAAGAGCCACTACACCGGCTATGACAGGTATCACCCAAACAAGTCCGGTGAGTCCGCCACCACTTGGGTTGTAATCAATATCTTCACCAAATTTTGAAACCAAAAGATTTCTTATGTCTTCGTCAGATGAGCCTCCATCCACCATCGTGGAAATAGTTGCTCGAATAGTTTTCGCTACTGGGACATCTGATTCAGCTAAAGATTGACCAGCGCAAACCGGGCAAGCAAAGTCGGCAGCGAGACTACTAACTCGTTCAGAATTTGTTAAAGGTGGGCTTTCTGAAACCACTGAGAAAGTCAGGGATAGAACAGCCACACTAAGAAATAAAATCCAAATTAAATGATGCGTCTTAAAACTCTTCATTCAGATTTTCTTTTCGCTCTTAAAACCAAATTCTCAATTTCGTTTCTTTTAACTCCGCCTACTATTTTCGCTGAAACAAACCCTGCAGGAGAAACAAGATATGACTCTGGGACAGCTACTACTCCCCAGTCGACTGATATACGGGCTGTGTCACGAGTTAAGACGGGCCAATCTCCACCATTTTTCTCAAAAAAAGATTCCACAGAAATAGGATTATCATCAAAAGCAACACTCACGACTCTTACACCAGTATCTATAGGTTGATTTTCTGAAAAGGACAGCAATTCAGGGTGTTCCTCCACACAAGGAATGCAAGTTGTAGAGAAAAAATTGACTAATAACCATCTTCCTTTTACTTCGTCAAGACTCCAAAAGATACCCTCAGTAGTTTCGCCCGAAATTGGTGGAGCCACTTCTCCCACTAGGTGTGTTCTTACTCTTTCTTCACCTGACTCGCTTGTGGCGAAGATACCCACTAAAAAAATCGTGATAATGGCAACAACTATTGATGCAGTCTTAGATGGAGTCATTAGCTTCCATTTCTTGAACATTTTCATCACTCGGTATGACAGACTTTTCAGAAAGAGTTTTTCTTCTCGAAAATAAAGAAAAAATAGTTCCCAAAACCATTACTCCGCCGCCAAACCAAATCCACCAAACCATAGGTTGAATCGTCACTCTAATTACTGTGTTTTTTTGTTCACTTTCTTCTGGAACAGCTAATACGGCTAACTGAACATCATCTTTCCAAGTCGAACGTGTAGTTGGGGTTCCGATACTTCTACCTCCAAATGGAAATTGGTTTATTGAAGGTTTAAATAATTCATCATCTATAAAAACTTTCGCAATTATTTTGTTCTTTTCTTTGAGTTCAACACGTTCGATCCCATCGAATTTGAATTCATGACCCCCTAGTGTTGCCTCGTCACCAATTTGCTCAAATTTGAACTCTGCCTGTCTTAAAAACGAAGAGGAGCACGCCAAAGCAACCGCCAGAATAACCACGCCCAAGTGAACTACCATTCCGCCGCCATTTCTCCCAAGCAAACCTCTAAATTTTGCAGTTCTAAACCCAAATAAAATTTGTCTTATTGCACTACCAGCCGCAAAACCCCCAAAACCCAAAGCCAGCGTTGGAACAATCCCTCTGCTACCTAAGACAACTCCTATAAGCATCGCTATTGATCCACAAACAACTGAAGGCGTAAGGCGTTTTGAAAGGACCTCTAGATCAGTTTTTCCCCAAGATAAAGCTGGCGCTATAGCCATCATAAATAGCAAAGCAAAGCCAATAGGAGTTGACATCTTTACAAAATAAGGGTTTCCAACGGAAATTCGATCCCCATTCAAAGCTTCTATAACCAGGGGGAAAACTGTTCCAAGAAAAACCACAAAAGCGAAACAACCAAATAAAAGATTGTTAAGTAAAAATGCTCCAGTTCTAGATAATGGCGAGCTAATCGAACCAGGGCTTCGCAAACTTTCACCTCTCCAAGCAATCAAACCGACACTTGTGATGACCACTAAAAGAAAAAACCCGAGCAACAGAGGTCCAATACCTGATTCAGTAAAGGAATGTACGGACTCAAGGACACCTGAACGTGTAATAAAAGTGCCAAGGATTGTCAATGAAAAAGTTGCACAAAGGAGAGACAGATTCCATACTCTCAGCATTCCTTTCTTTTCTTGAATCATTACAGAATGTAAAAAGGCCGTAGAAGTAAGCCAAGGCAAAAAAGAGGCATTCTCAACTGGGTCCCAAGCCCAGTAGCCGCCCCATCCCAAAATCTCGTAGGACCACCAAGAACCTAGGATTATTCCAAGTGACAGACAGCCCCATGCAATAAGAGTCCACTTTCTGGTCTGTAATAGCCAACCTTCTCCAACTCTTCCGGTTATCAAAGCGGCAATAGCAAAAGAGAAAGGAACTGTCATACCGACATATCCCAGATACAAAATTGGAGGGTGAAAGGCCATCAAAATATGATTTTGTAAAAGTGGATTAGGGCCTGGTCCATCAAAGCCTGGCCAAGGGTCAAACTCTCCAAATGGGAATGCAGGCCCCATCAACAATAGAAAAAAGAAAACGCACACTATTGATATAACGGTTACTGCCCATGCCACAAGGGGATCTCCAAGACGGCTCTTGAACCTCCAAACCACTAAACCTAAATAACCCACAAGTATCAGAACCCATAGCAATATTGATCCTTCAAGTGCTGACCAAAGAGTCGCGACATTAAACAAAGCGGGTGTTCTGGTACTCCCGTGTTGCGCCACATAAGCAACCGTGAAGTCACGTGTTATTAAAGCTCTTTCCATTACAGCTACTTGACCTACAGCCGCAAAGAACATAATTAATACCGGTATTTGAACCCGTGACAACAAATCTGATCTTTTAGTAATCAGTCCATAAATCTGATTAACAACAGCCAGTAAAGAAGCGGCTAAACCCAGAGCCACAAATACGGTTCCTAATTCTGTATTCATAATTCTTTATTAGCCAGTTGATCAATAGGTGGACATAGCATGCTATTCACTACTGCAAGATTCTAATTCGGCACGATCTGAGCGGTAATCATTATCATGCTTAACCACCATGCTGTCAGTTTCTATATGCCATCCATCGTTCGGTGAATATAGAAGTTTTTCAATACTTGGAGGTTTAACTTCTCGCCAAACTCCTTGTAAAACTACCGGAACTCCTGGATTAAATAATTCTGCAGGGTCACCTTCATGAACTACGTCAGCATAAATGTCCCCCGTGCATAATGTGAAAACAAGGACTTGACGACCTGACAAAGTGGTTTCGATAATTCCAGGTTGTGGAGTCCCAATTACACGAAAGCGCCTGTCTTCAAGTTCGACCCTTTTTTCTACTGCTTCGTCAACCGGGTAAAAAAACAAAGAAGCATTTCCTAATGTCCTAAATAAAACAATAACGACGATGACCAAAAGTATTACTCCGGCAAATTTTGCGAATAGACCAGAGTTTTTCTTTTCAATTCGGTCTTGTCTGGGTGTTAGCTCTTCCAAAGATTTCACCCGCTATTTTGTTTTGGTGAGCTAATCCAACGAGCATGTTCAGATGGAACTCGCTTTGACAGTTGAGCTCCTCTTTTAATCAGACGAAATGCGTAAAGCAAAACTATGAAAGAAGACAAACCCCAACCTGCAAGCAAATAACCTAAATGTGTCATACCATTAATCCTCGTTATCAATCTGTCTACGCTCTTCGATCGCAGTTTTTATTCCCTGTTCAAACTCAGCATGCTCCAACCATGCGACTCTAAATCGATGCAAAATTAACCAAGACATCACAAGCAATGCCACTAAAATCCCCAACATTAAAGTGAAAAGAGTTAAGTCCTCAATTTTAAGCTCTGACAATGTTGACTTCTGATGAAGTGTTCTATTTTCCCACCACTCTACTGATCTATTTATTAGAGGAATATCCAAAACTGCAATAAGCGCGACTATGGCTGCAGGGCGTGCTGCACGTTGTGGGCTCACGAAAGCTCCGCGTAATGCCAAATATCCGAGGAATAGAAGAAAAAGAATAAGAGTGCTCATCACTCGGACGTCCCCCCATTCCCACCATGTATTCCAAACGGGTCTGCCCCAAATAGATCCGGTTATAAGAACTAAAGCGCATGTAAGAGTACCGACTTCTCCAGCAGCATGAGCCATCGAGTCCCACCAGAATGTACGTTTTACTAAATATCCAGCACTTGCTATTGCACAAACCACAAAAGCCAAATACGTAACTGCTATCAATGGCACATGAAGATAGAGAAGCCGAACCGCGTCAAACTGTCCAAACTCTTCACCTGTCTCGGGATGAAATCTAATATCTGGATCTGTTACGAAAAAAGCCAAAAGTACGAGAACTACAAATCCAACGAGCGAAGTCAGTCCTAAAATTTTTGATCCTTTTGATGCTGTTGTAATCGAACTTGTCATCTTTCCATTCCCAATATCGTTAGTTGTCTGCCAAGAGGTAGTTTGCTCCTGCCCCAACAGTGGTGAGAATAACTGTCAGACCTGCTACAAAAGCAAACCAATTCCAACCATTTATAGCAGCAACTCCTAAGGCATCGTCGAAAGCTCGAGTTGCGCCTATAAGAACAGGCAGGAGTAACGGCAAAAGAAGAATAGGTAGAAGGGTTTCACGAACCCCTAAACCCGAAGCTAAAAATCCAAAAATCGTACCTAAGGCTGACACTGCTATACACGCGAACAAACCAGTCGAAACTAGCAACCAAAAATCTTCTACTTCTGATCTGTACAACAAAATTATTCCCACGCCTAAAAAAATTTCAAGAATCAACAATTGTATTGCTATTGCACATGTCTTACCCAAAAATATAGCGAGTGGATCAACTCCTGACAGATTTAGCCCAACCAGTGCTTCATCATCTCGCTCTATGGTCATCGATCGAGAAATCGCCATTAGTGCACAAAGCAAAACAGAAATCCAAAATAGACCTGAAGCAAAATTTCTCAGAGATTTTTGATCTGCGTCAAGGGCAATACCGAACAAAACAAGAATTATTAAAGCAAAAGGAGCTACCTGATTAATGAGAACCCTTGAACGTAATTCAATCTTCAAATCTTTGCTCGTTATAAGTCTGATGTCAGCAAAAAGTCTTTTCATCTATTTCCCTCACGGTCTGCATCTAACACTGCACCTCCAGAAAGAGTCACAATTCGTGTCGAAAGGTTTGCAACACGCTCAAAGTCATGAGAAGCAACAATGACTGTGGCTCCAGCTCCTACTGACTCTTCAATAAGGTCATCTACAATCTGCCGTCCCTCCTGATCAAGCCCCGCATGTGGTTCATCCATAAGCCATAAGTCTGGTCTACGTACTATGAAAACTGCTAAGGATGTTCTTCTTTTTTGACCGACAGACAAAGAACGAACTTTCTGATTTTGCAATTTACTTCCCAGTTCCATTCTCTCAAGAGCCCACACAATACGGCTATCAATTTCTGATTGTTCAACTCCTGCAATCTGAGTCCAAAAAGTAATATTCTCTAGCACTGTGAGGTCTCTATATAGTCCTGAACTGTGTGAAAGCAGTCCAACTCTTTTCCTTATTTCAGTTCTTTCTGAGGAGAGGTCATGTCCCAATATCGAACCTGTTCCATCTTTTGGTTGTATGAGTCCTGCACATAAGTGCAACAAAGTGGTTTTTCCCGCCCCATTAGGTCCTTTTACAAAAACTATTTCACCAGCATTTACAGTAAGATCAACCCCTGTTAAAGCTGGAAAACCTTCTAATAAAGCAACTAAACCATCAAGTTTTACAACAGACACGAGCCCACGGTACCGTCAGATCGACTCAGCACCCCTAACCTTGTCTTGTGTTTAAATTAATGCCTTTTTCTAATAAAAAAATAGAAGTGTTGGCTTTACTTTTTACTTCGACTTTTCTTCTTATAGGTTGTTCAAAAACTGTTGAAAACTCTAGTGAACCTGCACCAATAAACAGTACGACTAGTGCTGTTGAAGTGAAACCAACAGTGACTACGCAATCCACCCCTGACTGGATCGGAGAGGTTGTTAATGTACACAATCTTGCCGCTGGCGACTGTTTTAATCATTATTCTTGGACTAACGATGAACGCCTAGTAGAGATCAATACAAAAGTCTCTTGTGAAGGCCCACACCAACACGAGATATTTTCCAGAATTGAGCACCCTGCAGGACCTGGTGCTCCATGGCCCGGGGATCAAGAAATGCAAGCTTTTGCGACCTCAGTTTGTTATGACGAATTTCTAGACTTCGTTGAAGAAATCTATGAGTTGTCAAAATTTAAACTAAGTTTTCTGACTCCAAATCGAACAAACTTTGAAGATCCAAAAGCTAGATTCAGGGGGATTCATTGTTATGTATATGAACAAGGTGAAGAACTTATAGGCACTGCCCGCGGTTCTAAGGAGTAGAGATGCTTTCAAATGATTCAGAGTCCCTAGCAATGCGTCGCGAACGAGCTTCGTTAATAGCTAATACTGGAAGAAGAATCGGATATTCAATTTTTTTTCTGTCTTTGATTATTTTCGTTATTGGATTTACTGTCGAATTCAATAATCTAGTTGCCAAAACTTTGACTGTTCTTTTAATAGTTGGATCCATAATTCTGGCTCCATCAATTTTGCTCCACTACGCAGTCAGAGGGGCAGAACGCGAAGAAAAAGAGAAAAGTTAATTTTCTTCCAATTGAACTGGAGAAATATCAATTGGTTCTTCAGGAAGGTCTCCAGCAATAATTGGCGTTATGTGTTCTCTTAGCAAGGTCGGTAATACTGGTTCTTCTGATTGGAGTAATTCACCAAGCTCCCACCATCTGGCTCCTAAAAAGGCAGCCGCTTCCAAAGCTTCTAAATGTTGGGGGCGGTATTCTCCACCATCACACCATGCAACATGAATTTTCTCATAACTGTCGAAGAAATAACCTCCGAAAGTAAATTGAACATGCTGAGTCCAAATGACCGGCCCCATATTAATTGAATCAATGCCTGTTTCTTCGTACAATTCACGCGCTGCAGCTATGGAACTGTCTTCCCCTCTGCCGATACCTCCACCTGGAATTTCCCACCATGGTTCTTTAAATGGATCGATCGGATCTTCAGCGTTTACTAAAAAGATTCTTTCTTTTTTGTCGAGAAGAACAACTCGGGCCGCATTACGTTTGAGAAACAAAGTTACCTACTATTTTATTAGCACACTTAGAACAACGCCCTTGTATGTCTAAGGTATGCCCTTCGACCGACAACCCCTTCTTCATAAGTTCTGCCTCTAATCGAAGTATTTCTTTTTCAAAGTGTTCAGGAACTTCAAAATCCTCTATCTCGCCACAATCTAAACAAACAAAATGATGATGGTGTCCAATTATTGAGTCATCCAATTCAAAACGATTATGATCTTTCCCTGATGCTAAGCATTTTAAAACACCAGCATCTACAAGTTCAGTTGAATTTCTGTAAACAGAACTCTGCGCCAGATCAATATCTGAATTGAAAGCCAAAACTTCATCGAGTGTTAAAGGCCTACCAGCACTAGCCAAAACTTCTACTATTGCCTTCCTGGATCTGCTGTATCTCATTCCAGCTGCCCTTAATCTGCGAGCAGCCAAAAGATGTAGATCGTCGCTTGTATTATTTTCTATTGCCACATCAAGAGTTTACGAGAACATTCTTTAGCAATAATCAATAAAGCTTCAAAATTTCAATTTAACGCGCTACGGTCATGTCTATGAAAATTGATGGCGGCCTAGGAGCCGCATTTCCAACCTCGCTGGAAGGTGGATTCCAGCCAATAATTGATTCAGCTAAACAACTTGAGGCCAAGGGTTACTCAGGTGCTTGGACAGCAGAAACAAGCCACGACCCATTTTTTCCTCATATGATCGCTGCTGAACACACTGAAAAAATAGAATTAGGGACCTCAATTGCAGTGGCTTTTGCTCGCAACCCAATGATTTTAGCCAATATTGGTTACGACCTTCAAAACTACAGTAAGGGCCGATTTATCCTTGGACTTGGAACTCAAATAAAACCGCACATAACTAAACGATTTTCAATGGAATGGTCAAAACCAGCAGCAAGAATGCGGGAAATGGTCGCTGCGATTAGAGCAATCTGGGACTCTTGGCAAGATGGTTCAAGGTTAGATTTTAGAGGTGACTTTTATACACATACTTTGATGTCACCTTTTTTCAATCCAGGTCCAAGTAACTACGGAAGTCCAAAGATTTTTATTTCTGCCGTCGGACCTCTTATGTCAGAAGTCGCTGGAGAGGTTTGTGATGGAATCATTTGTCATGCCTTCAGCACCGAACGCTACTTAAAAGAAGTGACTATTCCAGCAGTGCAACGTGGTTTAGATAAGTCAGGTCGTAGTTTAGATTCCTTCGAAATCGTAGGGCCTGGTTTTGTTGTGACCGGAAACGACGAAAAATCGATCGAAAACTCTGCTACAGCCATCAGACAACAGATAGCTTTCTATGCTTCTACACCTGCTTATCGTCCAGTTCTAGATCTGCATGGATGGGGAGATGCTCAAGGTGAACTCAACAGAATGTCGAAAGAAGGAGCATGGCAAGAAATGGGAACGATCATAGATGACGAAATGTTAGAGACTTTCGCTGTCGTGGGAGAACCTGAAACAATAGCCCCTGGCGTACTTGAAAGATATGGGAATGTTGTTGACAGAATGGCTTTCTATAGTCTCGGTTCAAACAGCGATTCTTCTATGTGGGATCAAATAGCATCTGACCTTTCTGCTGGTTAAGTCAAATATTCATTATTTAATCAACTGACTAGTACCTCTTGAAGAGGTAGTTTGGATATATGGCAGAAGAAAAGCAAATCCCCGAATTTGAATACACAGATCTTCTCCCTCTTTTAAACGACCCTTACGCAGAAACAGAATTTAACTATTTAGGTGATTCAGGAGTTTCCGAAGTAGAAGGGCCAGACGGTAGAAAGTTCCTTAAAGTCGAACACGAAGCTTTAAGGCTGATCACCTCAACAGCCATGCGCGACATAGCACACTTATTTCGTCCGGGTCATTTATCTCAACTAGCTGAAATTCTGGAAGATCCAGAAGCTTCTGAAAACGATCGTTTCGTCGCATTGGAACTACTCCATAATGCCAATATTTCCGCTGGAGGGGTCCTTCCGTCGTGTCAAGATACAGGAACTGCTCTAATCATCGCTAAGAAAGGTCAACAAGTTCTAACTGATATAGATGACAAAGAAGCCATTTCGAGAGGTGTCCATGACACCTACACAACTTCTAACCTTCGCTATTCACAGATGGCACCTCTGGATATGTTCACTGAAAAAAATACTGGAACAAATCTGCCTGCGCAGATTGAAATTGAAGCTGTTCCAGGTGATTCATACAAGTTTCTATTTATGGCTAAGGGTGGGGGTTCGGCCAACAAAAGTTTTCTATTTCAAGAGACCAGAGCCCTTCTTGAACCTGATCGTTTAATTAGTTTTCTAGATGAAAAACTAAGAACTCTAGGGACTGCGGCCTGCCCCCCGTATCATCTATCTGTTGTAATCGGTGGAACATCTGCAGAATTCAATCTGAAAGTAGCCAAATATGCTTCTGCTCGTTATTTGGATCACCTACCCACAGAAGGAAGCGAAAACGGCCATGGATTTCGTGATCTTGAATGGGAAAGCAGAATTTTAGACTTAACTAGAGAATTTGGTATCGGCGCTCAATTTGGTGGTAAATACTTTTGCCATGATGTGAGAGTGATTCGACTCCCCCGCCATGCAGCTTCTAATCCTGTAGGTGTGGCAGTTTCATGTTCTGCAGACAGACAAGCTTTAGGGAAAATAACTTCTGAAGGAATATTTTTAGAAAAACTCGAAGAGGACCCCGCTCGTTTTCTGCCTGAAACACTTGAAGGCGAGCTTTCTGGTGAAGTCATTTCTGTCGATTTGAATAGACCCATGGACGAAATAAGGTCTGAATTAAGTAAGTATCCAGTTAAGACTCGTCTAGCTTTGACTGGAACTTTGGTGGTGGCTAGGGATGTGGCTCATGCCGCTATTTCTAAACGCATTGATTCGGGCGAGCCTATGCCTCAGTATCTTATTGATCATCCTGTCTACTATGCAGGCCCTGCGAAAACTCCAGAAGGATATGCTTCAGGTTCCTTTGGTCCAACAACTGCAGGGCGAATGGATACCTATGTGGAAAAATTCCAATCTGCAGGAGCGAGCTTGATAATGCTTGCCAAAGGTAACCGTTCGCAGCAAGTATCTGATTCTTGTTCTACTTATGGCGGTTTTTACCTTGGTTCCATAGGAGGTCCTGCAGCCCGCTTAGCAACTGAGTCGATTCGCAAAGTAGAAGTTATTGACTATCCGGAACTGGGAATGGAAGCAGTGTGGAAAATAGAAGTTGAAAACTTTCCTGCTTTTATTGTCATGGACGATAAAGGCGGCGACTTCTTTTCAGAAGTTTCTACACCAGTAAACCTCAGCTAGGAATGCTTGAATACCAAGAACTCAATGCTGAACCAATCTCGTCGGGTGAATCTTCTTGTATGAAGTGGTTACCTGCAACAGTGGTTTCTGTTTGATTTTTCCATTGGCGGCAAAATTCTCTTTGTTTACCTTGCAATATCGCTCCTGGTTCTGCGTTAATAAATAGTTTTGGAAATGCTGACTCTGCCATAAATTTCGCATAATTAGTGACTATTTCTGTAACGTCTTCTGGAAATCCTTCTATTGGGATTTCACGCGGCCATGTAAGTGTGGGTCTGCGTGATTCACCAGGTTCAGAAAAAGGACGACGATACTCGTTCATCTCTTCTTCTTCTAAGTCTCTTAATATGGCTGCAGGCAATACGCCTTCAACAAATAAGTTTTTTTCGAGAACCATTTCATCTCCGGATTCTGAGCGGAAACCTTGGAAAATGCCACGTGCATTTTCTGGCCAGTCGTCCCATGATTCAATAGGTTTCACAATTGCCTCCATGTAGCAAACTCCCTTAACCGAATCGGGGTTTTGCATAGCCCAGTCAAAACCTAAAGCTGAACCCCAGTCATGGATAACTAAAGTCACATTCGACTCAACTCCAATTTGTTTCAATAGTTCAAACAGGTATTTTCGTTGTTCCACATACCTATATGAATCCGGACCGGAGTCATCGAGTTTGTCTGAGTTTCCCTGACCTATTAAATCAGGCGCTATACATCTACCCATCTGAGAAACATGGGGGATGATATTCCGCCATAAATAAGACGAAGTAGGGTTCCCATGTAAAAAAACAATCGGATCCCCTTCACCGATTTCTAGATAAGACATTTCTTTACCAAAAATATCTGCCGTTTTTTTCTCAGCACCAGTCATATTGTTCTCCTGAAATATTTCAACTTGGACATAACGCGTTATTGCTTTAAATACTAATCATTTAGGTAAAGGAACTACTATTGGTCCATCTTTGTCATCGATTACTTTTACTCGAGCACCGTAATGCGAAGAAACTAGCACTTCTGTAAGTACTTCTTCTGCGGAACCTTCTGCGACAATTTTTCCTTCTACAAGCATCGCAAGATGTTCGCTGTATCTACCGGCAAGAGTTAGATCATGCATAGTGGAAAGAACAGTCAAATTTCTTTCTAATCTAAGTTGATTTATAAGTTCTAAGGTTTCTTGCTGATGTCCCATGTCTAATGCTGTTGTAGGTTCATCCAATAAAAGAACAGGGGAAGTCTGGGCTAGTGCTCGCGCAACTACAACACGCTGTTTTTCTCCACCTGACAGGGTGCCTACGAATCTGTCTGATATGTGTGAGGCATCTAATGATTTAAGTGCTAAAAGTGCAGTTTCTATATCGCTTTCGCCTTCAGGTTCAAAAAAACCTAGATGGGAAATCCTCCCTAAAAGCACATAATCCAAAACTCTCATACCCAAAGGAATTGTCGGCTTTTGCGACACGACAGCAACGAATTTTGCTAATTCTCTATGTTTCAAATATTCGACGTTTTTATCAATGATCTTTATATCGCCTGAAAATTCGACAATTCCGCCAGCAGCCCTTATCAAAGTGCTTTTACCAGCACCATTTGGACCAACAATAGTTGTCCAACCACCAACCTCTACTTCAAGATCAATCCCTTTCAAGATTTCATGCCCTCCAAGAGTTACAGAAACATTTCTGCAGTCAATCGCCTTCATGAGGTCCTCCAAGCTGTTCTGAGGACTACGACAAAAAAGGGCGCACCAAGGAAAGCTGTAACAACTCCGATAGGTATTTCAGCAGGTTGAAGAACTAACCGCGCAACTAAATCGGCAATCACCAAAAATGCTCCACCGAAAAAGATTGTTAAAGGAATAATCACCTTATAACTACTTCCGAAAATCAAACGAACAGTATGTGGAACAATTACTCCGACGAATCCGATAAGTCCACTCACTGCGACTGAAGCAGCTGTTCCGAGTGAAGCAGCAATTACCATGATTAAACGCATCCGCCTAACATCCAGACCCAAAGAGCCAGCTTCTTCATCACCTACAGTTAATGCATCCAAGCGTCTTCGGGCTAAAAAAATCACCGTAATGCAAATAAGAGTGTAGGGAGCTAACAGAGTTACTTCATCCCAACCAGCTGTTCTGAGTTGACCTAAAACAAAGAAATAAACCTGACGTATTGTTTCTGACTCTCTTTGCTGAATAAACGTTTGAACCGCCGTAAAAAAGCTAGCTACTGCAACTCCGGCTAGAACAAGGCTAGTCACTTGATCCAAGCTGCCGCGACCACTACCTACTGTGTATGTTAAAGCTACTGCGACCAGAGCTCCTGCGAATGCAGCTAATGGGACTGGATCTAAAAAGCCTAAACCATCGCCTATACCTGAAACTATTGCGAGTGTGGCTCCAAATCCCGCACCGGCGGCTACACCTAGAAGGTATGGATCTGCCAGCGGATTACGGAAAACCCCTTGATAAGCGCCACCTGCTGTTGCGAGCATCGAGCCGACTAGAAGACCCAAAACTACTCTAGGGAGACGAATCTCAAACAAGATTGCTTGTTGTCTTGAACTTAGTCCTGAATCAAAATTAATTAGGGGTAACTTATTCAAGAGTTCTTGAATAACTTCCTTTATACCAAGTTCTGCAGGACCAAAGACTAAACCAGCAAAAGCTGTAATCAATACTGCCAACACAGCTAGACACAATTGTGACTTTTTTAGAGAAACAGGTTTTACTGCACAATCGTTTTCATTGGCAGGAGTCGACAACTTAGTTCACTAACCTAAGATTTTTTCGATTGCAGAACGAACAGATTGCAGAAAATCGACCACTCGTGGCCCCCAACGTCCAGAAGTATCTGTATCAACAGGAATCACTCGGCCTTTCTCAACAGCAGTCAGGGATCCCCATCCTGGTCTAGCTGCAACAGTTTCAGCAGATTCACCCCAATCAGCGTCACCTAAAAAGATCAGATCGGGGTCTGCATCAATTATGAACTCCGCAGACAACTGAGGCCATCCGAATCCACCTTCGATTGCAGGGTCAGCAATATTTGACAAACCAAGAAGTGAATAAAGTCTGCCTAGAAATGTCTTCGAAGTTGGTGAATAGAAAGTGTTATCAATCTCATGGTAATAAGAAAGTCCTTCCCCTACTTTTTTGGAAGCTATTTCTTTTAGATCTGATTTTATACTTTCAACTAATTCGCTTGCTTCAGACTCACGTCCAGTCAAAACACCTAACTCATTTATTTGTGCATATGTATCTTCCATCGATGAAGCTGCGGGTTGAAGTAAAGTCTCAACTCCTAATGCTTCGAGACCAGATACCAAGTCACCTGGGTCATAAGATGCAACCACCAAGTCAGGTTGATATTCAGCAATAGACTCGATGTTCGGTGTATAACCAGAAAGAGAGGTGATAGGCGCTATCTCAGGATAATTTGACTGATCATCGACAGCAACAACTTGATTATTAGCTTCTAATGCGAAAAGTATTTCAGTAGCTGTAGGGGAAAGCGAAATGATTCTCTCCGCTGTTTCGACGGGAGAAGATCCACCCGAAATAGGGACTTGTCCAGTGGGGCTAACAGAACTACAAGAAAGACTCACAGAAATAAGAGCCAGTAAAAGTGGTAATAAATAGTTTCTTAACTTCATTTTCCTCCTCCCTTAAAGTACGGCGGAAGAAGAAAAAATCTTTCCCTAACCGCTCCTCCTCGGGAACTCATGGTTATTTGTATTGTTAAATTCCTACTCTTAGGTCTGACTTACCTCAATGAGGAACACAGTTGCGGGACAGTGACGGATTCCAACCGTCTTCTTTTCGTAGGAACCACCAGATTAGCGTGAAAAATAACTTTCTTAAAGTTTTTTAGTAATGCAATGCATCCAAAGCCGCAGAAGTGAACTCCGGTTTACTTATTAAAAGTCCGGGAACGACTGGTCGTTCTTTGTTATATGTTAAGACAGAACCATCTACTCCTCTAACATCCAGTCCAGCAGATGCAGCCACCGCAGCTGGAGCGCATGCATCCCATTCGTATAAGCCTGAAGGGTGCACATAGATATCGGCAGTTCCACCTACAACAGCCATAGCCTTGACTCCCGCTGAACCAACTGAACGAACCACTCCCCCTATAGATGCTGCAACTGCCTCAGCATCTCCCCACTGGGAACGACTAGTTATTACCACAGGAGGATCATTTGCAGTGTCTTGCTTTGTCGGAGTTTGAAGAGTTCCGTAAAGAGTTCCTATAGCCGGCAAATTAACTGCTCCAGCCAAAGGTTGACCTCCTGAGACTAAAGCAATATGTACCGCCCATTCAATGCTTCCTACACGTCCGAAATCTTGTGTCCCATCAAGAGGGTCGACAATCCATACTCTTTCAGCTTCTAAACGCGCTTTATCATCTCGCCCTTCTTCTGACAGCAAAAAATCTTCTGGACATAACTCGCTAAGACGTTTACTGATATGAAGGTGTGCTTCACGGTCTGCCATTATCTGCAGTTGATATCCCGAAACTCCTTCATTAAAGCCTTTTTCTCGGAGCTCTAAAAGCAACTCTCCAGCTTCTCGAGCTAAAAGACCTGCTATTTCATGGTCGTTCATAACTGCCTGACCTTAGTCGCAAAAAAGAGAGAAACACATCTTTAGGGTTTTAAGCGCTACCTTTGTTAGAAGTCATCTAGAAATTTTATTGAAAGGTTCAGTAATGGCATTTGGAAGAATTACAGGTTGGGGTATAGATCTTCCTGAAAGAATCCTTACAAATGATGAACTGTCAAAAATGGTTGATACTTCAGATGAGTGGATCAGAGAAAGAAGTGGAATTTCAACCCGACATATAGATGGAAAAGTAAGTGAAATGTCTACTAATGCAGGTAAAGCGGCGTTAGAAAAAGCTGGAGTCAAACCGGAGGAAATAGATCTATTCATACTTGCAACCACAACGGCCGACAAGGTAGTACCCGCCACATCTTCGATTGTGCAAAATAATCTAGGTCTATCATGCGGTGCTTTCGATCTAAACGCTGCATGCTCTGGTTTTGTTTACGGGCTCGTTACTGCAATGCAATTTGCTGATAGCGGAATGCAAAAAATTCTACTTATTGGAAGTGACTCTCTTAGTACATTCACAGACTGGGAAGATAGAACAACTTGTGTTCTTTTCGGTGACGGAGCAGGAGCAGTTGTGATCGAAAGAACTTCGGACCAGCCATGTTTTCTAGGATGGGACCTTATGGCTGATGGTTCTGCCGCTGACCTTCTCTACTGCGAACATGGCGGAAAAATTATTATGCACGGACAAGAAGTTTTTCGACGCGCTGTTATAGCTATGGAAAATGCTGCTAATACAGCTATGGAGAAAGCTGGAGTAACAAGTGATCAGATTTCACTTGTTATTCCTCATCAAGCAAATGTCCGTATTATCGACACTGCGATGAAGCGTCTAGGTATTGCAAAAGAAAAAGCGGCATTAGTAATGGACAAAACTGGAAATACATCTGCAGCTTCTATTCCGTTGGCTCTCATAGATTCAGTCGACTCTGGTCGAGTTGAACAAGATGACTTGCTACTTCTAGTCGGATTTGGAGCAGGGATGACCTCAGCTGCCGCGGTTCTCAGATGGAATTCCGCCGCTAATTAGCTCTCCTGCTACTTCTATTGCTTTCTAGGATGTAGTCTCACTCATGTGCTGACCGCTTCTGGATTAACTAAATCTTTTGGACCTAGAACTCTCTTCACAAACGTTTCTCTTCAGCTTGGACCTGGCCGGCGCATTGCACTTATTGGTAGTAATGGAACTGGAAAAACGACCTTATTGGAGATACTTGCTGGCCTTCAAGAAACTGATGCAGGAGAGATCCATAAGCAACAAGAAATGAAAATTGGTTACCTTCCTCAGGAACTTAAAGCGAGCAAAGGTAAAAATGTTTTAGAAGAAGTTCTCTCAGGTTCAGCAGACACTAACCAATTGGCAACCCAGTTAAAAAGATTGAGCTCAGAACTCGAAAAAGCAAGCGTTGAGAACAAATCAGAACTTATTTCCGAATTCGGAGAAGCACAATCAAGATTTGAGCAAATTGGTGGCTACTCTATCGAAGCTGAAGCACACCGTCTTCTATCCGGGCTGGGTTTTAAAACTCATGACCATAGTCGTGATATAGGCGAGCTTTCTGGGGGTTGGCAGATGAGAGTTGCACTGGCCCGACTCTTATTGTCAAAACCGGATCTTTTAATTCTTGATGAACCAACCAACCATTTGGACGTTGACAGTGTTACATGGTTAGAAACTTATTTAGGTAAATGGAATAACGGTTTACTGTTCGTAAGTCATGATCGTGACTTTATAGATGGGATAGCAAATCGAGTTATTGAAATATCAGCAGGTCGGGCCACTGAGTACACCGGAAGTTTCGGAGAATTCGTAATAGCCAGAGAAGAACGTATCGAATATCAAAAAACTTTGGCCGCCCAACAGGCTAAAGAAGTAGCTGGTACAGAAAAATTTATTGAACGCTTTCGGTATAAAGCTTCAAAAGCAAAACAAGTGCAAAGCCGAGTGAAAGCTTTAGAAAAACTTGAGAAAATAGAAATCGAAAACGAAGAAACCGCTAGAACCAAATTCAATTTCCCAGAACCACGGCGGTCCTCTCGAATTGTTGTTGAATTCGAAGAAGTCCAAGCAGGTTATGAAAATCAGATGATCTTAGAGGATCTTTCATTCACCATTGAAAGAGGTAGAAATATAGCTGTAATCGGCCCTAATGGCGCTGGTAAAACTACTCTTGTCAAGCTGATCACTGGAGAGCTTAAACAAACCCATGGAAATATTTTTCGTGGAAAAAATGTTGACATGTCATGGTTTGATCAGTTGCAAGCAGAAATACTCGATCCTAAAAAAACTGTCTTGGAGGAACTACGAACTGTTCCTCAAGCCGAAGAACACGCTAGAAATCTCCGTACATATCTTGCATCTTTTGGTTTTAGAGGTGATTCAGTTGACTCACTTATTTCAGACCTGTCAGGTGGAGAGCAAACACGTTTAGCTCTCGCTAAAGCTCTTTGCGTACCTGTAAATCTGCTCATTCTTGATGAACCAACTAACCATCTTGACTTACCTAGTTGTGATGTACTTGAAGAAGCCATAAGCGCTTATCCAGGAACTGTGATACTTATTACGCACGATCGACATCTCATAAGGTCTGTAGCTGATGATCTACTCGAAGTACGCGAATCAAAAGCCACATTGCATACTGGTGTGCCTGATCGCATAATTAACCCGTCATTTAATGAGACAAAACCAAATACCCCTATTAAAAAAATCAAAACAGATAAGAAACACTCAAAGAAAACTGATGGAGGGATTCGTGAGTTAAGGCGTGAACTCACAAGAGTAGAGAAAAAATGGGAAAAAGCAGAGGCCTCTCTGCTTACAGCAAAAGAGAAACTTAATGACCCTGATCTCTTCAAAAATCCAGAAGAAGCTGAATCTCTAGTAGAGGAATATGAGACTGCTAAGGATAATGCTTCTGAACTTATGCGCTTGTGGGAGTCGCTTGAAGAAAAAGTAAGGGATCAGGAAAAGATTGACGACTAAAACAATTGATCTCTTTTGGTTCGACTTTTAACCTCAACTACCAATGATGTAGATACGGTCTTGAGTGTGAAAATACTGGTTACTAATGATGATGGAATCGATTCAGTAGGACTTCACGTCTTAGCTCGTTCCATGCTCGATCTTGGAGAGGTAACGATTGCCGCCCCTGATCAAGAGTATTCAGGTGCTGGAGCAGCGATAGGTGCACTTCATATTTCCAGACCAGAAGTTCATCAGGTAACTATTGACAAAATCGAAAAATCTTGGGCTATTAGTGGGCCGCCTGCTCTTTGTGTCATGTATGCAACACGAGGGGTTTTAGAAGACTCCTTTGATCTCGTCGTTTCTGGTATTAACCCTGGTAGCAACGTTGGAAATTCCGTTTATCACTCTGGAACACTCGGTGCCGCTTTTACTGCTAGAAATGCTGGAATAACAGGTGTCGCTGTAAGCCAAGCAGTTACTGGTTGGGGAATTGAAGGTCAAGGAATCGAAGAGGTTCTTAAAAATCAGATTTGGGAGACTGCTGCCGAAGTGGCGAAAATAGCTGTCAGTTCGATTATTTCCCAACCTCCAAAAAAACCATCGGTGTTAAATATCAACGTCCCGAATAAACAATTGACTGAGCTAAAAGGTTGGCGCTATACAGAGGTAGCAAAACGTTCAACTCGTTCAATGACAGAAGCTAAATTGGAACCTAAACCGGGACACGAAAACTCATACAGAGTTCAAATGTCTTGGGGAGATGCTGAGATTCAACCGGTCGAAACCGATGTTGGCGCTGTTATGAATGACTACGCAAGTTTGACTTGGATCAATTCACTTGAAGCGACTGAACCTAGTGAATCAGAATTAGTTGACAAATCTCTTAACGACTTCTTCAACTAAGAAAACATCTGACACGTTTTAAATCTTTTTGACCACGAATAATTTCTAGATAGTTATTAAACCGCCATTTGGTGAAATCCACTGACCTGTAATAAAAGAGCTGTCATCACAGGATAAATATAAAATTGTTGAAGCGATCTCTTCAGCTTGACCCATGCGACCAAGAGGGCTCATCATTATTAAGGGGGCCAGCAATGCCTCGTCTAAGTCTTCAGTCATAGGTGTTTCAACCACTCCCGGTGCCACTGCATTTATACGAATCCCCAATCCTCCTAGTTCACGCGACGAAGCTCGGGTAAAACCTAAAATTGCCCCTTTTGCCGACGCATAATGCACCGGTCCCCATCCTGCTAAACCAGCAATACTGGAAAGATTAACTATGGAACTCCCAGCACTCATCAATGGCATGGCCGCTTGTGTGCAAATGAAGGTTCCACCCATATGAACCTCAAGCATCCTCATGAAGGAGTCGTGCGTAATGCTGCCCAAACCATCAGGCCCACCTGAAACGCCAGCGTTGTTTACCAAAACATCGAGCCTTTGAAATCTCTCTTCAATCTCTGAAAATACTCTTTTCATATCCTCCTCATTGGAGACATCGCCACCCATCGCAAAATGCCCAGCACCTGCAAGACTTGCTGAAACTTCTTCCGCAGACGCTTCGTTAAAGTCTTGGACCACAACCTGAGCCCCTTCATCAGCAAACCTTTCAGCTGTAGCTTTACCTATACCTGAACCTGCTCCAGTTATCAGTGCAACTTTTTTTTCTAATTTGCCCATTTAAATCCTCACTCGCCGGCTATACCTAGTTGATACACTTTCTACTGCATTGGTTTCAACTAATGCTTCCCACCATAGATGGATATAAGAGGTTTTGCAGATGAACATTGTTGTAATACATCAAAGTCGTTCTGGTAATACAAAAAAAGCTGCAGAACTTATCGGAGGAGCAGTCACTTCGTTGGGGAATAAGGTCACCGTCCGATCAACTGAAAATCTTGATTATAAAGAATTAGCAAATGCTGATCTTATTTTTGTTGGGACTTGGGTGGATGGTTTAATCCTCTTTGGTCACCGTCCCGGTGATATTGGAAAACTTAACCTCATTCCTCCTCTTTGGGGTAAAAACGTAATCGCTTTTATGACCCACGCTGCGAATCCCGGAAAGGCAGCATCAAAATTTGCAAGCTTATTGGAAGCCAAAGGTGCAAAAGTAATATCCTCGCGTTCCATCAATAAACGTAAACTTGAATTAGAAATTCGTCCATTCGTAGAAGACGTATTAGCTAAATTTAATTAGGACTACCTATTAATCAGCGACTTTGACGAGTTGAAGTTGTCAGTTACAAAAATTATCAAAGCTGACCAAATGATTATAAATCCAACTAGTTGCATCATGTCAAAAGGTTCGTCATAAACCAAAACTCCGAGAAGAAACTGGGCGGTAGGAGCTAAAAACTGCAATAGTCCAATGACGCTCAACGGAACTTCCTTGACAGCATTTGCGAATAATAAAAGTGGCGCTGCTGTAAAACATCCACTGGCAACTAAAAGTATTGCTTCGAGAGAGTTTGTTTCACCTGGAGTTTGACTGCCATTAAATGTGCAAACCAACAAATAAACAAATGCTGGCAAAAGCATTACAAGCATCTCAGATGTCAACCCATTGATTGGAGTCTGTTCAGTTAATTTCTTTGAAAGCCCATATAGACCAAAAGTGCCTGCAAGTAGCAAAGAGACCCATGGCAATGAACCAACTGAAATCGTTAACCATATAACTCCGATTGCAGCCAAAGACACCGCTAACCACTGCCTTCGCCGAAGTGACTCACCTAAGAAAACAACTCCTAAGAAAACACTTACTAAAGGATTGATGAAATAACCTAAACTCCCTTCGACTACTCGATCTACATTCATTGCCCAAACCCAAACAAGCCAGTTTGTGCCGATCAATAAAGATGAAATGATCACAATTACCCTTGATCTATTACTTGAGTTTTGTTCTTTAAACCGTGGCCATGAACGTCTTAATGTTTGGACTATCGCCATGACTACGAAAGTCCAAAACATGCGGTGAGCTAATGAGTACATTGCTGGAATTTCTGACAGGCCTTTCCAAAAAACTGGAGAAATGCCCCAGACTGTATATGCGCCTACGGCTTGTATCAGACCCTTGTTCATCTATCCGATTCCCGTTAATTGCCTAGTTGGTCGACTTACCACCATCGCTAATGTCCCTATCACTAATACAATTCCCAATAGTTGCACCACACCAGGTTTTTCCTCTAGTAGCCACCATGCGTAAAGGGGCACAACTGCAACAGCTAGAAGATTTATAAGCCCCATTAAGACAAGTGAAACATGACCATGTGCAAAATTCTGCAAGAGATGACCAGTTCCTGGAATCAAGGAAATTATCAAAACAGGGAACCATTCCTCGCCACTAGGTGGCGCTAACCCTTCACCAATTGTTAGTGCAGCGACGGAGACAGGAATCAAAGCAAAAATAGTTAACCACAACTGATAAGGAACAGAATCGATTTCTGTTCTTGCTTTTTTACTCACCACAAAGTACAAACAAAATAAAAGCATCCCAAAAAAGGC